>JBKJLU010000144.1:0-7809 GCA_046596815.1 Acidimicrobiales bacterium
GCCGTGCCGCCCTCGGTGCCGACGACCTCGGGAAGCGCGCCGCCGGTGGTGGCCAGCAGTGGCGCACCGGACGCCATGGCCTCGATGGCCGGCAGCGAGAAGCCCTCGTAGAGCGACGGCACGACGGCCAGCTCGCACTCGGCGTAGAGCTCGACGATGCGCTCGTCGGTCACGCCGGTGACGAAGCTCACGTGCTCGCGCAGGCCCAGACGGTCGAGCGTGCCCGGGATGCGCGAGCCCGAGCGCAGCTTGCCGATGACGGTGAGGTGGATGTCGTCGCGCTCGGTGCGGGCCTTGGCCACGGCCTCGAGCAACGGGACGAGCCCCTTGAGCGGAACGTCACCGCTGGCCGTCGTCAACAGGCGGCCCTTGATGCGAGCGATTTCCGGCCGGGGCCGGAAGCGGAGGTGATCGACGCCGACCGGCACGACCGCCATCCGCTCGGCCGGTACACCCATTTGCTCGGCGATGTCCTTCTTCGACGACTCGCTGACCGTGACGACCCGGGGCACCTCGCGCGCCACCGCGATCTGGGCGGGGAGGAACGAGTACCAGCGCTTCAAGGTGAACGTCTTCCACCAGTTGGCGGCGTGGGTCAGCTCGAGTTCGAAGTCGACGGTGATCGGATGGTGGATCGTGGCCACGAACGGGATGGCGGCCATGACCTGGCGCAGGCCGGTGCCGAGGCATTGGTTGTCGTGGACGAGGTCGAAATCGCCGCGCTGAGCCAACAGCAGTTTGGCCACGCGCTTGGAGAATGTGTGGGCCTCGGGGAACTGGCCGGTCATCTCCCGCCCCCACTCCTCCCAGTCGGCGGCCGAGTTCGGAACGTGGTCCGGGTACCACCAGGGAAACGACTTCCGGTAGAGGTCGAGGCTGGGCACCGGCTGGAACTTCACGCCGTCGTCGAGCTCGGGCCAGGGCTGGCCGGCGAACACGGTGACGTCGTGTCCCATGTCTCGCAATTCCCGGGTCAGGTAGCGGGTGTAGACGCCCTGTCCCCCCGAATGAGGGTTGCCCCGATAACAGAGAAACGCGATCCGCAGGGGCGCGTTGGGGTCAGGGGGAGACATCGGCACGGCGAACAGCGTCGTGTCTTCTTGACCGCCCGGTCAAGTAGGGGGGCAGGCTCCGGTGACCTCGAGGACCGATCCGGGGCCGATCCCGAGGGAGGGGAGCTGGCCTTTCGGCACCTCGAGGGCGAAGCGGTAGGGACCGGTCGCCGACGTCACCGGACAGTCGCTCCGGTCATCGCAGGGCTCCATGTCGGCCGACGACACGAACCGTCCGTCGGCAGCGAAGAAGGCGATCGACAGGGGCATCGGGGTGTTACGCATGAAGAAGCCGCCGGTGCTGTCGGCCGGGTAGCGGAAGATCATCCCCGGGTACCCCTCGAGATCGGTGACGGTCATGAGGCCCTGTCCCCGCTGCTCGGGCGTGGCCGCCAGCAGGGCACACAACTCGGTCGTCGACGGCAGCGCCCCTTCCGTCGGAGGCGAGATGCGGAACCCGAGCTCCCCGAAGTCCGGAAACGAACTCTCGGTCACCTTGGGGTCGGGCGGATTGTTGGCGCCCTCGGCCATGCACGCCCCGAAGCCAATGGCCAACAGCCCGCAGATCACCCAGCGCAGGATGCGCACCCGGGGATCGATCGGGTCGAGGTCCTCGGGCTCCATGGGCGCTCAAGGCTAATGGCGGAGCGGCTGGCACTAGGAGCGGTAGAGGCCGAGGATTTCGGCGACCTCGTCCGAGAGGTGGTACGACTCGGAGTCGTCGGGGAAGGCGCCCGAGCGGACGTCGGCGGCGTAGGCCTGCATCGCCCGGACGGCGTCGGCGCCGAGGTCGGCGTAGCGACGGACGAACTTGGGAGCGATGCGGTCCTCCAGGCCCAACAGATCGTGGAAGACCAGCACCTGACCGTCGCAATGGCGGCCCGCGCCGATGCCGATCGTCGGGACGGGCACCGAGTCGGTGACGAGCTTGGCGACGGCATCGGGGACGCCCTCGAGCACGATCGAGAAGCAGCCGGCATCGACCAACGCCTTGGCGTCGTCGACGAGCAGCTTGGCCCCCTGCGCCTCCTTGCCCTGCACCTTGAAACCGCCCATGGCATGCACCGACTGCGGGGTCAACCCGATGTGGCCCATGACCGGGATCTCGGCGTCGGCGAGGGCTTCGATCATCGGCACCCGCTTGCGTCCGCCCTCGAGCTTCACCGCGGTTGCGCCGGCCCGCACCAGGGTTGCGGCGTTGCGGAGCGTGTCCTCGACGCTGACGTGGTAGCTGAGCCACGGCAGGTCGCCGACCACCAGGGCCGACGGCTTGGCCCTGCCGACGGCGGCCACGTGATGCGCCATGTCGGCCGTGGTCACCTGGAGGGTGTCGTCGTAGCCGAGCACCACCATGGCGAGGGAGTCACCCACGAGGATGAGGTCGACACCGGCGGCGTCGGCGATGCGGGCGCCCGGCGCGTCGTAAGCCGTCACCATCACGAGCGGTTCGGCACCGTTGGCGACCTTGCGAGCGCGTACGGCTGGAGCGGTCAACGTCCGACGCATCGAGATTCTCCTTCGTCAGGTCCAGCGCCCTTCGGCTGCCGGCCTCAGGGGCAAGTGTAGGTTCTGTCGCCGTGCAAGACGAGTCGCAAACCTGTGAGAACTGCGGGCGCGACGAGGTCGAGTTGGCGGCGGTGAAGCGCATGTACGTGGTTCCCGAATCGTGGGACACGGCCGGATCCTCGACCACCCTCGACGAGGTCGAGCAGTGGTGCTTCTCCTGCCGCACGCAGTACCCCCACCAAGACGCGTGAGCGAAGCCAGCATCACCGGCGCAGCGAACCGAAAAATCGGTGCGGGTGCGCTCTTTCACGACCGCGACGGGCGCGTGCTGCTGGTCAATCCGACCTACAAGCCGCCGTGGGAGATCCCCGGCGGCATCGTCGAAGCCGGCGAGAGCCCACGTGTCTGTTGCGGGCGCGAGCTCGACGAGGAGCTGGGCTGGGCGGGGAACATCGGCCGTCTGCTCGTCGTGGACTGGCTCCCGGATCTCGGAGGACGGGGCGACCGCATCCTGTTCATCTTCGACGGTGGCGTCGTCGACGACGCCGACACCTTCGTGGCCGACGTCCGACTTCCGCCGGACGAGCTGAGCGACTGTCGATTCGTCGACCTCGAAGCTGATGGCGGCGACTACCTCGGTCCGGGAATGGTGCGGCGGGTCCTCGAGGCAAAAGCCCACTCGCTCGCCGGCACCACTGGCTACCTCGAATTCGGCTGGCCCGACCGCCTCCCCATCGTCGGCCCCGACCTCCCTCCCCGAGCTTTTGGAGGGTGAGCGCGCACGATCCGTGTCGTCTCACCCTCCAAAACCCGGAAGGCCGATGACCTGACGGGCCGGCTCCCCTGTTCGCCGGGGGTTGCCGACGCTCGAGGTGGCGAAGGCCGGCCTCGGCGCCGACCGGCGAGCTGATCCCGGCCGACCGGATCAGGGAGGGGCGGTGGTGGTCGTCGGCGGTGGAGCCGTCGTCGTCGGCGCCGGCTTCTCCGTGGTCGGCGGGGTAGTGCTCGTGCTGGCCGGCGGCGCCGTCGGAGGCGGCGTCTCGGACTTTCCCGGCGCCGTCGTCGAGGTCGTCGTCGACGCTCCGGCGGCCCCGGGCACGCTGGTCGTGGACGAGGTCGAAGACGTCGTGGTCGTCGGCAACACGACCTTCTTCGGAGGCGCGAGGCGCTTGCCGGGAAACTTCGAGACGGCGACGAAGTCGGCGATGTACTGGGGGTCCTTGGCCGCCTCGATCATGTAGCGACGGAAGATGCGGGCCGGGAACGAACCCCCGTTGACCTTGATGCCACGCACACTCGTCATCTTGCGGGAGTTGCCCTCGGGGAACCCCATCCACACCGCTGTCGTCAGCTTGGGCGTGTACCCGACGAACCAGGCATCGCCGAAGTCCTGGGTGGTGCCCGTCTTCCCCGCCGCCGGCTTCCCGAACTTGGCGTTCGTCCCCGATCCCTTCTCCATCACCTGGCGCAGCACGTGGTTGACGACGTCGGCGTCGGCCCGGTCGAGCACCCGGGTGCTCGACGGTGTTCGCTCGGCGTCGATGACGGTGCCGTCGGCCCGCCGCACCTCGAGGATGGCGCGAGGCGCCACATGCGCGCCGCGGTTGGCGAAGGTCGAGTAGGCCGACGCCAGCTCGAGGACCGACACCTCCTCGGTGCCGAGCACGAGGGACGCATTGGGCTCGAGGGGCGAGGTGATGCCGGCGTCGGAGGCGAGGTCGACGACCTTCTGAGCGCCGAGGGCGAGCTGCGCCTGGACGTAGACGGTGTTGACCGAGTTGGCGGTGGCATCGACGAGGTTGACGCTCTCGCCGAAGTCGGCCTTCTCGAAATTCTCGACCGAGTAGTCCTTCCCGTCGTTGGCCTTGGGGAGGATGATCGATGGTGGGCCCGGGAAGGTCGACTGCACCGTGTACCCGTCGCGCACGAGCGCCGCGAGCACGAAGGGCTTGAACGTCGAGCCGGCCTGGCGACCCGAGCCGCCGCCCTGCTGTCCGACGGCCAGGTTGACCTTCGACCGGGGCGACGGGTCGGTGAAGTCGCGCCCGCCGACCATGGCCACGATCCGTCCTTCGCTGTCGATGCTCACGAGGGCGCCCGCAGGATCGGTGTCGGGGCGGTCGAGGGTCTTGTAGACGGCGTCGTACCCCTTGGCCTGCAGACCGAGGTCGAGGCTCGTCTTGACCCGGAGGCCGCGCTGGTAGGTCACGGCCTCGCCGTAGCGGCGAACGAGTTCGGCCCGAACGAACTCGACGAAGTAGCCGGTGCTGGCCGACGCCACGATGTCTGGCTCTTGGGCGCCGCGCTGCTGCACGACGGCTTGCAGGGACACCCGCTCGGCCGTTCTTCGTTGGGCTTCGGTGATGGTGCCGACGCGCCGCATGCCCGCCAGCGTGCGGTCACGACGGGCCTTGGCGGCATCCGGATTCCGGTCGGGGTCGGCCGTCTCGGGCGAGCGGATCAATCCGGCGAGGTAGGCGGCCTGACCCAACTCGAGATCGCCGACATCCCGGTTGAAGTAGGCGCGGCTGGCCGCCTGCACCCCATACGCGCCCCGCCCGAAATACACGGTGTTGAGGTAGCGCTCGAGGATCTCGGGCTTGTCGTAGCGGCGCTCGACCTTCACGGCCAACGAAGCCTCCCGCAGCTTGCGCACGATCGTCCGCTCCTTCGAGCCGAGGAACGTCTGCTTCACATACTGCTGGGTGATGGTCGATCCGCCTTGCAACGACCGTCCTCGGAGATCGGCCCAGGTGGCTCGGGCGATGCCGACCGGGTCGAGTCCACCGTGGCGGAAGAAGTTGCGGTCCTCCGTGGCCAGCACGGCATCGACGACGACCTGGGGCACGGCGTCGAGGTCGACGGGCACCCGGTTCTCGCCGGCGTCGATCGAAGCCAGGCGCACGCCGTTGACGTCGGTGAGGAAGGTCGTCTCGGCCTGTTGGGTCTCAGGAGGCAGCGGCACCTGGGCGAGGACGAAGAGCGCGCCCGAGACCCCGCTGAACCCCAACAGCACGGCCAGGAACAGGGGTCGCCGGTATCGCCAGACCCACGACCGACTGGGACGCACGCTGGCGCGCGACAGTCCCTCAGTCGCCGCGCGAGTCATCACTACGGTCGGCGTCGGGAGCGCCAGCGAGCAGCCGCCACGTGAGCAGAGCCAGCCTCACCGGCGTCGCGAGCCATCGGCGCGGCCACCCACGGGGAAGCTCCGCGTGAGGTGGTGCCAGTGACAGGTGCGGCAGACCTCGACCACGTAGCCCGCGAGCTCCCGGTTCCCCTTTTCGAGGCGGCCGAGTTCCTGGCCCGAGAGGATGCAGCGTCCGCTTGCCGGAAGGCCGTTGCCGAACACGTAGGTCACGAGCACCAGCTCCCCCGGCGTCTCGCAGATCGGGCACTCCTCGGTTGACGGGCGCGAGCAGTGGATGGCGTTGCGCAGCAACTCGGGATGGGCGTCGCAGACGTCATGACGCGACAGCCGTCCCTTCTTGTACTCCTTCACCACGGCGTTGCGAGCCAGGCGGAAGTCGACGACCCCGGTCGACCCTGCGGGCAGGGCCCCGCGGACGGCGTCGGGACGGAAGGTCATCGGCCGCCAAGGGTACCGGCGGTCCGGTGCTACCTCCCTCGGGCACCGGTTGACGACGGGAATAGGTCGCCGTAAGGTGCTGTTCGATATATCGGTTCGATACATCGGACAAGACGTTCGACGAAAGGGCACCGTGCTGGAGTTGGCGATCCTGGGGCTGCTGCAAGAGCAGGAGCTCCACGGCTACGAACTGAAGAAGCGCCTGGGTGAGACCCTGGGTCCGTTCTCCGGCGCGTCGTTCGGGTCGCTCTATCCCGCCCTCCGGCGCCTCGAGACCGCCGGAGCGGTGAAGGCCGTTGAGGCCCGGGAACTGGCCGACCCCGTCCGGCCGATCCCGATGACCGGATCGCTCGGAGGCGAGCTGGCCGCCTACGCCGCCCGCCGCCGCGCCCTCAGTTCCGACTCCCCCGGCGGCAGGAAGAAGAAGGTCTACGGCATCACGCCACGCGGTCAGCAACTGTTCGAAGAGCTGCTGGCGGCCGGCTCGCAATCCTCCGACGACGACCGCACCTTCACCCTGAAGTTGGCCTTCGCCCGGTTCCTGGCCCCCGAGGCTCGGCTCGGGTTGCTCGAGCGCCGGCGGGCCCTGCTCGTCGAACGTCTCGCTCAGGCGAAGTCCTCGGTGAAGACCCGCAGAGACCGACTCGACCTCTACACCCGCTCCCTCCTGGAGCACAGCACCCACACCACCGAGCACGACATCTCGTGGCTCGACCAACTCATCGAAGCAGAGGCCCGCTCCATGTCGGACGGCCGGAAGGGATCCCCCGAATGAGCAAGATCAAGGTCGCACTGGCCGGCGTGGGCAACTGCGCCAGCTCCCTCGTCCAAGGCGTGGAGTACTACGCCGAGGCCGATCCGTCCGAGCGCGTTCCTGGCCTCATGCACGTCGTGCTCGGCGGCTACCACGTCGGCGACGTCGAGTTCGTCGCCGCCTTCGACGTCGATGCCACCAAGGTCGGCCTCGACCTGGGCAAGGCCATCTACGCCGACATCAACAACACGATCCGCTTCGCCGAGGTCGGTGACCTGAACGTCACCGTGCTCCGCGGCCCGACCTTTGACGGCTTCGGCGAGTTCTACCGCCAGGTCGCCGAGGAGTCACCGCTCGAACCCGTCGACGTCGCCCAGGCCCTGCGCGACTCGGGCGCCGACGTGCTCGTCTCCTACCTCCCGGTCGGCTCGGAGGAAGCGCAGAAGCACTACGCCCAGGCCTGCCTCGACGCCGGCGTGGCCTTCGTGAACGCCATCCCCGTGTTCATCGCCTCTGATCCGGTGTGGGCCCAGAAGTTCACCGACGCCGGCGTGCCCATCGTGGGTGACGACATCAAGAGCCAGGTCGGCGCCACCATCGTCCACCGCACGCTGGCCCGCCTCTTCGAGGACCGCGGCACCACCATCGACCACACCTACCAGCTCAACTTCGGCGGGAACATGGACTTCATGAACATGCTCGAGCGCAAACGGCTGAAGTCGAAGAAGATCTCCAAGACCCAGTCGGTCACCTCACAGATCGATCAGGGCATCACCGACCGCGACGTGCACATCGGCCCGTCCGACCATGTGCCGTGGCTCGAGGATCGCAAGTGGGCGTTCATCCGCCCCGAGGGCCGCAACTTCGGCGACGTGCCGCTGATGGTCGAGCGCAAGCTCGAGGTCCAC
>JBKJLU010000159.1:0-3007 GCA_046596815.1 Acidimicrobiales bacterium
GGCGTTCCCACGTCGGGGCATCGACGGCCGGCGAGTCGTCGAACCGGTCACGCTCGATGAGCACGACCGGATGGCCCTGTCTCGCCAGCAGCAGGGCCGTCGACAGCCCGGCGACCCCTCCGCCCAGCACGGTCACCGCGACAGCCGCCATCACGTCCCCCGATCTCCGGGGGATCCTCCCACGTTCGGAACTACTCGAGCAGGCTGTCCCGGCAGGCGGGCGGAGCGATCACGGAATTGCAACGGGCCACGAGTCCGCCGGGCAGGGCGACGGCGTACCCGGTGCCGAACTTGGCGTCGGGCGTCGGGAAATCGGTGCTGATCCAGGTGGCGGCGCTGGCCAACGCCGCGTCCCTTCGGGTGACGGCGCCCGAGCGGGCCTCGACCGTGTCGGCGTCGGCCCGGGTGCGCACGATGAAGCCCTGACGAGCGAGCGCGGCGATGTCGTCGGCTTGGGTTCCCGGATCCGGTCGCGAGACGAAGGCTGATTCCGGTGACGATGTCCCCGACAACGTGAACATCACTCGACCCCGCAACGAATCGTGTCCTTCGACGTAAGCAAGCTGATTGTCGTTGATCAGGCCGAACATCACCTTGCCCCGGGCCTGCGCCAGCGTCGGCCATCCATCGGTCGTGACGGCCTCTCGCAGCGTCGCTCGCGTGCCCCGTACGACATCGGGCGTGATGAGTCGGTCGGCACCGAAGACCGACCGGATCTCGGCGTCGAGGGCATCGAGTTCGGCCACGCCGATGGGGAGAGGGGTGGCGAATCCCAGCTTGGCGACGTCCGGCACGGCCCCTTCCTTGGCCTCGACCAAGATCATCAACGGAAGGTGCTTCGGGTGGGCCGTGCTCCAGTCGTCGACGATGCGAAGACAAGCGACCAGCGTCAGGCAACTCGACTCGTAGTCGACCTCGGGCATGTGGAAGACCTTGAAGCCCGGGGCGCTGAGTTCGGGTAGTCCGGACGCCTTGGGGAGGCCGACGAGCGGGTTGGCGGCCCGGTCGGCGAACCGACCACCCTGCGGGTCGGCGTACACGTCGAGTTCGAGCTGACGAATCCCGGTGTCGAGCTGCTCGTCGAGCGGACGGTGTTCGTAGTCGACGCCGGCCGCGAACTTGGCGTCGAACGAGGTGAGGATCTCGAACAGCTTCGGCGCCAGCCGCCGGTGGTAGCTGTTGTGCGTCCCAACCACTTGCACCTGGTTGAGCCGCACCACCTCGTCCATCGCAGGCGCGGTCGTGGTGGTCGTCGCTGTCTCCGACCCCGATCCTCCGCTACAGGCGGCCAGGGCCAGCGGAAGGGTGGCGGCCACCACCATCCACGTCGTTCTGTTCCACACGGAACGAGACGCTACGGGAGCACGAGCACCCTCCCACCGTTCTGGGCGCGTTGAACGACCGGATCGGTCGGCCGGCGCGCCCAGAAGGCTGAGGGGGCGGGAGCCGGAGGTCGCAGGCTTGTCACACCCGGATGGCAGGGTGGGGTGGTGGATGGTGAGGTCCGGCTCGACCGGCGCATCCTCGCAGCGGTCACGCGTCGCGGCCGCCGCCTGTTGACCCATGCCGAACTCGTGGAGGAAGGAGCGAGCAACCGACAGATCGAGGTGCGGTGCCGGCGGGGCACCCTGCAACGGGTGCACGACGAGGTGTACCTCGTGGGCGCCGGGTCGCTGACGTGGCGCGAGCAGGTGCTCGCCGGGGTCCAAGCAGGCGGGGCCACGGGCGCGGGCACCAGCTATTCGGCCCTTCGCCTTTGGGGCCTTTCCGACTACGCGCCCCGCTCGGTGCATGTCAGGGTCAGCCACGACACCACGCTGCGGGCGCGCGGGGTGCAGGTGCACCGGAGCCGGCGCGACGTGCCGACGGCCGTCATCGACGGGATTCGAGTCGTCTGCCTCGAGGAGGCGCTGCTCGAACTCGCCGGTCGCGTCTCGAGACGGGAGGTCCATCGGCAGCTGACCACGGCGTGGCGCATGCGCAAGACGACTCCGAGGAAGGTGCTCCTCCATCTCGAGCGCCACGGCGGAAAGGGCGTGCGGGGTGTGAAGAAGCTGGGCGAGATCGCCGCACTCTACGACGGGTCATCACGCGGCCCGGGCAGTGAGGCCGAGGCCGACTTCGTGTTCGACTTTCGGGCAGCCCTCGACGGCGCCGGCATCGAGTCACCCGAGCTTCAGCACGCCATCTCCATCCGTGGCGGAAGCGAGAAGGTCGTCCCCGACTTCACGTGGCCGGCGCGCCGCAAAGCCATCGAGATGAAGGGTCTCTCGGCCCATGGCGACTACCTGATCCAGGACGAAGACAACGAGCGCGAGGCTGCCATCCGGGCCGCCGGATGGGACCTCGAGATCGTCACCCCTCGGTCGATGCGGGAGCGGCCAGGCCCGACCATCGAGCGCCTCCTCCGCTTTCTGGGCGCGCCCGACGACCGGAACGGTCGTCCAACGCGCCCAGAACGATGAGGGGTGTTGTCAGGGGACGAGGGGTGCGGGCAGGAGGGTGGTGCCCATGAGGTGCTTGTCGACGGAGGCGGCGCACGAGCGGCCTTCGGCGATGGCCCACACGATGAGGGACTGGCCCCGCCCCATGTCGCCACAGACGAAGACGTCGTCGACGTCGGTGTCCCACGAGGGGCCTCGGGCGACGTTGCCGCGGTCCGTCATGGTGACGCCGAGAGCGTCGAGCAGGCCGCCCTTGTCTGGCCCGACGAAGCCCATGGCCAGAAAGACCCGCTCGCACTCGAGCTCGAAGTCGCTGCCCTCGACCTTGACGAAGCGTCCCTCGACCATCTCGACCTCGTGGGCCTTGAGGCCCCGCACTGCCCCCGACTCGTCGCCGAGGAAGCACTCGGTGTTGACGGAGAAGACGCGCTCGCAGCCCTCCTCGTGGGCCGACGACACCCGGAACTGCAGGGGCCACGCCGGCCACGGGGTCGAGTCGGCACGGGTCTCGGGGGGCCGAGGCATGATCTCGAACTGGTGGATCGAGGTGGCGCCCTGGCGGA
>JBKJLU010000304.1:0-3300 GCA_046596815.1 Acidimicrobiales bacterium
CCGGGCCGGCTACTGGTTGCTCGGCGCCGACGGCGGCATCTTCAACTACGGCAACGCCGGGTTCTTCGGCAGCACCGGAGCCCAGCGTCTCAATCGGCCCGTGGTGACGATGGCGTCAACCCCGAGTGGGCGCGGCTATTGGCTGGCCGCCGGCGACGGCGGGATGTTCACCTTCGGCGACGCCGCCTTCCACGGAAGCACCGGCGACATGCGCCTCAACTCCCCCATCGTCGGCATGACGCCGACGGCTGATGGCGGCGGCTACTGGCTGGTGGCGGCCGACGGAGGCATCTTCACCTTCGGCAACGCCACGTTTCTCGGATCCACGGGCGATCTGAAGCTCAACTCCCCCATCGTGGGTATGGCGACGACCCCGAGCGGTCGCGGCTATTGGTTGGTGGCTCAGGACGGTGGCATCTTCACCTTCGGTGACGCCGCCTTCCTCGGATCGGGCGCCGACCGACCGCTCGCCCTCCCCGCCCTTGGCATGGTGCCGACGACGGCCGGCGACGGCTACTGGATCGTCGCCGCCGACGGCACCGTGCTCAACCGGGGCGCCGCCGGAAACTTCGGCAACGGCTGACCGCATCATCCATAAAGGCTTTTGGCAGCAGAATCCCGCCGGCTTTGGCGGGATTGTGCTGCCAAAAGTGGTGGGAGGGGTTAGGGCGTGACGAGGATCTTGCAGTGTTCGTCGGGGCTCGCCAGGTCGACGAACGCCTGGGGGACGCCATCGATGGCGACGCGGCCGGTGATCAGCGGGGCCACGTCGAGTTCGCCCTCGGAGATCGAGCGCAATGTCCCCACGAACTCCTCGTACGTGTACCCAAGTGCGAACCCGATGTCGAGCTCTTTGGCGATACCGATCATCGGACGGATGGTGTCGCTCTCCATACACACCCCCACGACCAGGACCCGCGCCCCCTTCGGCGCCGCCGCCATGGCGATGTCGAGGAGACCAGGGACGCCGACGGCCTCGAAGAGGACGAGCGGCTTCGTTCCGTCGACGCGACGCCACGCGTCGACGACCGGTTCGACCGCCGGATCGACGACCTCGGTGGCGCCCATCGTCGCCGCCAGGGCCCGTCGAGCCGGCGAGAAGTCCGCGGCCACGATGGGCTCGATCCCGCGGAGTGCGAGGTCGGCGATGACGGCGAGACCTACGGGACCGCAGCCGATCACCACCGCCGCCTGTCCGGGCGCGATGGCGGAGCGGGCCACGGCGTGACGGCCGACGGCCATCGGCTCGGTGAGAGCCGCCAGTTCGCTCGACAGTCCGTTGGGCACCTTGAGGGCGAGCATGGCCGACAGCGCCATGAACTCGCCGTACCCGCCGGGGTAGTCGTTGGAGTAGCCGACCGAGTGCATCCCGCCGGGCCCGATGACCACGGGAAGCGACACGATGCGGTCACCCGGAGCCACGCCGGTACCGGCGTCCGGGCCGAGCTCCACGACTTCGGCGCAGAACTCGTGGCCCATCACGACATCCCGTTCGATGTCCATCACGAACGGCGCTCCGGCCTCTCGCGACATCGCCACCAGCTGGTCGGCGTGACGCAGCGCATGTAGGTCGGATCCGCAGATGCCGCAGGCCAGCGTGCGCACGAGGAGCTCTCCCGACTTCAGCGCCGGCGCCTCGATGTCGTCGACCACCAGCGCCCGATCGCGCATCACCGCAGCTTTCATGACCGACGACCGTACCGTTCGGCCAGATCGGCCATCGTGGCCGTGAACCCGGCCATGGTGTCGGCGATGATGTCGGCCACGGGCAGCACGCTCTCGATGCGTCCGGCGACCTGCCCGGTGAGGGCGATCGACGCTTCGAGGTCACCCCCGAAGTAAAGATCGCGGACGGTTCCGAACTCGGCCATGCTCACGTTCTCGTCGCGTTCGAGACGAGTGGATCGTTCGGTTCGCAATGCCCGAAGCCCGGGCTTGGAGTGACGATTCAGAAAGACCGTGTCGGTCTCGGCGGCGTCGACGATGGCCTGCTTCCAGTTGTCGTGCACCGGCGACTCCAGGGCCGACACCATGCGGGTGCCCATCTGGACGCCCTCGGCGCCCAGGGCGAACGCCGCGGCCATCGAGGGCCCGTCGACGATGCCGCCGGCGGCGATGATGGGCACGTCGACCTTCGAGCGCACGAGCGGGAGCAACACCATGGTCGAGACGTCTTGGGGGTTCTTGAATCCGCCGCCCTCTCCACCCTCGACCACCAGTCCGTCGACGCCGGCGTCAACCGCCTTGAGGGCGCCCCGCAGTGTCGGCACGACGTGGAAGACGATGAGCCCGGCATCCTTCAACTGCTTGGTGTAGCGGTTCGGGTCGCCGGCCGAGGTGGTCACGAACTTGACGCCCTGTTCGATGACGAAGTCGACGATCTTGGGGTCGCGCACGAACGACTGAGCCACGTTGACCCCGAAGGGCTTCGTCGTGAGTTCGCGCATCTTGGCGATCTCCTCGCGTACGGCGTCGAGCTCGCCGGACGAGGTCTCGATGATGCCGAGTGCGCCCGCTTCCGAGACGGCCGATGCCAGCTGCGAGCGGGCGATCCATCCCATCGGCGCCTGCACGATGGGGATGTCGACGCCGAGCATCTCGGTGACCCGGTTCGTGATCTTCGTCGTTTCGTACGGAGGCATGGTGGAGACCCTAGGAGGAGTGCCTGTGTTCCTCCACGCTGCGGCGTCGTTCGAGCCCCGTGAGACGAGCGTGCTCATCTGGACCCGGCTCACCGGGGCCACGGAAGCGACGTGGACGGTCGCCGGCGATCCGCAGATGGATGATGTCGTCGCCACCGGGCAGGCGACCACGGGACCAGAACTCGATCACACCGTGACCATCGACGTTGACGGACTCGAGGGGGGCACGTCGTATTGGTACCGCTTCGATGCCGGCGCCGAGCGCTCGCCCGTCGGCCGTACCCGCACCCTCCCAACGGCCCCGACCGAGCGGTTCCGTATCGGATTGGCGTCGTGCGCTCGATTCTCCGTCGCCCCCCTCGGCGTCTACCGGGCTCTGGCGGAGCGGGAGGTGGACCTCGTGCTCCACCTCGGCGACTACATCTACGAAGACGACGGCCACAAGGGCGCGAGAGAGCACCGCCCGCCGCGCGCCTGCGTGACCCTCGACGACTATCGGCAGCGGCTGGCCCAGTACCGGGAGGACCCGGACTGCCAGGCCCTCCACCTGCGCCACCCGATGAGCCTGCTCGTCGACGATCATGACGTCGCCGACAACACCTGGACCGGGGGCGCCAAGGCCCACGACGAGGACGAACACGGTCCCTTCTACGCGCGG
>JBKJLU010000379.1:0-5131 GCA_046596815.1 Acidimicrobiales bacterium
CTCGAGCCCGGCGCTCGCCGGCTCGCCTTCGTCGGCGTTGGCGACCGATCAGGAAGTCGTCAGCGGGGTCACCGAGCCGGGCCGGGTGTTCGTCGCCACAGAGTCGAACATCTTTGCCCTGAACAGCGAGGGCCTGGCTGTGACGGCCAAGCTCAGTGCCGACGACAGCCGCCAGGGTGGACTCGACGGGTTCAGCGCCACGGTTCCGGCGGTCGACGACAGCCTCGTGTTCATCGTGACCGACGCAGGACAGCAACTCGTGCTCGACAGCACCAGCTTGCAGCCGGTGTCGGCCGCCGCCTTCTCCGCCGACGCCTCGAGCGCGGGCTCGGCGACCTCGATCGGTCAGCCTTCGCTCAGCCGACAGTTCGTGCAGTTCGCAAGCGACAAAGGCATCTTCGTCTATCGCTTCCGCAATGCGGCCACGCCGCCTCCCGGTCAGCCGACCGGCCCCGCACAGGACGGCTATTGGCTCGTCGCCTCGGATGGCGGCATCTTCACCTTCGGCACCGTCGACTTCTTCGGTTCGACCGGCGGCACACCTCTGAACAAGCCGGTCGTCGGGATGGCGGCCACGCCCCTGAACAAGGGCTACTGGCTGGTCGCCTCGGATGGCGGCATCTTCACTTTCGGTGACGCTGGCTTCTTCGGTTCGACGGGAGACATCGCCCTCAACCAGCCGATCGTCGGCATGGCGGCCACGCCCTCGGGCACCGGCTACTGGCTGGTTGCCTCCGATGGCGGCATCTTCAGCTTCGGCGACGCCGGCTTCTTCGGCTCGACCGGCGGTACCCCGCTCAACAAGCCGGTCGTCGGAATGACTTCGACACCGTCGGGTAAGGGCTATGTCCTCGCCGCCTCCGACGGTGGGATCTTCACCTTCGGGGATGCCGAGTTCTTCGGTTCGACGGGTGGCATCACGCTCAACCAACCGGTGGTCGGGCTGGAATCCACGCCGTCCGGTCGGGGCTACTGGTTGGCTGCATCCGATGGCGGCATCTTCGCCTTCGGCGACGCCGGCTTCTTCGGATCCACCGGCGGGATCACGTTGAACAAGCCGGTGGTCGACCTCTCGACCATTCGCTCCGGCCAGGGCTACCGCTTGGTGGCGTCTGATGGGGGCGTCTTCGCCTTCGGCGACGCTTCCTTCCAGGGCTCGACCGGCGACATTGCCTTGAACAAGCCGGTGGTTGGGATGGCCTCCGCCCGATAGCGGATGGGGGACGCAGGGCCTGGTGCGAATCGCGCGAATCGCACGAGCGCCCTGCGTCCCTGCCGTGACCCGATCGCTGCGGTCGACGAGACTGAACTAGCGGCAGGCCAGCCGATCGAGTCGACCCAGCGCCATCGCGCAGATCGCCAGGTAGGGGGTGGCGATCCAAGGCACGCCGAAGCCGGCCCGGCACCGGTGCTCGTCGATCACGTCCACCCGATGATCGGTCGCCGGTACGCCGACGACCTCCCACGACCAGGTCCGTCCTTCGTCGTACTCGGTGATCTCGAAGGGCACCCAGACGCCGACCGCCGTCTGCACCCGGCCACGGGTTCCCTTGGCCAACGAGGGTGCGTCCAAATCAACGGCTCGCACGCTCGGTCCCCAAGCCGGCCATTGGTCTGGATCGATCAACAGGTCCCAGACGACGGATGCCGGCGCCGCGATCTCTCGTGTCGTCCATCGTCTCCTCATGTCGTCCCCCGTCTTCTCAGACCGCCCATCCTTCTCGCGCCACGATGGGGGCATGACCAGAACTGAACGCATCGTCGTCGACGGGTTGGGTCGTCTGCCCCAGTTCGCCCATGCCGGGATTGCCGACGACCTCATCTTCGTCAGCGGCACGCTCGGCACCGGCGCCGGATTGGGTCTCGTGGAAGGCGGCGTCGGACCGCAGACGGCACAGACGATGGCGAACATCAGCTCGATCCTCGAGGTCGCCAGAGCGTCATGGGACGACGTCGTGAAAGTGAGCGTGTACTTGGCCGACATGGCCGACTTCGGGGTCATGAACGAGGCGTACGCAGCGGCGTTCACGGGGACGCCTCCGGCGCGGATCACCATCGGCGGCGTCGACTTGGCGCTGGGAGCCAGGGTGGAGATCGAGTGCATCGCCCGTCGGCCGGGTCGAGCGCCGGCGGTGAGCGCGCGTCCAGCCCCGTCCCGAAAGATCGGGTTTGTCGACCACGACGGCGAGTCGCTGTACTACGAGGTCGTCGGGGAGGGCGGCGTGCCTCTCGTCCTGAGTCACGGCGCCGGCGGGAACCACGCGGCGTGGTTCCAGCAGGTCGCCCCGTTCGCATCCGACCGCACCGTCGTCACGTGGGACCACCGGGGTTACGGGCGGTCGACCGATCGGGCCGACCGGTCGGGTCCTGAGGTGGCCGTCGGTGACCTCTTGGCGGTGCTCGACCATCTCGGCATCGATCGGGCCGACCTCGTCGGACAATCGATGGGTGGATGGACGACGGTCGGCGTGGCCCTGGCTCGCCCGGCCTTGGCCCGCAGCCTCGTCCTCGCCGACACCCTCGGTGGCTTCACTTCAGCGACGATCGCCGCCGCCCTCGAGACCCGTCCGCGAGGCGCGTTCTCGGCCGCTCCGACGTTGGGCTCGCATCCGGCCCTGGGAACCGCCTTCTCGGCGCGCGAACCGGAACGGGCCCACCTCTACCAGTCGCTCGGACAGATGGGCTCGGCCGATGCCGCCGTGATCCTGCCTCGGCTGTTGGCCGTGACCCACGACGCCGCGGAGGCCGATCGCCTCACCATGCCGGTGCTCTGCCTCGTTGGTGATCGGGATCCGCTCTTCCCTCCGCGGTCGATCCGGGCGCTGGCCGATCTCCTCCCCGATGCCAGGGTCGTCGAGGTCTCGGGCGCGGGCCACTCGCCCTACTTCGAGGAGCCGGATGCGTGGAACCGCGCCGTCGGTCAGTTCCTCACCGACGTCGCCCGCCGGGAGGGCTTGGGCGCCTAGTCGAGCTCGTCGGGCGGCACGCTCTCCGTGACCTCGAGGCAGAGTTGAGGCTCGTCGACGGCGCCCGCCACGATCTTGTTGAACTCCTCGTCCGGGTAGTTGCCGAGGGTCGTGTAAGCCCCACTCACGTCGCTGGCCTCGATGATGCGTTCCCAGGTGTCGGGACCGTCTCCGCCACACTGTCCGGGTGCCCCGCGACCTCGTCCTCAAGTCCATGAATGCGATCCACAAGGGTGTGCTGCTCGTCAGCGGGGGCCGACTCGGGTGGAAGGCCGCCAACATGCCGGTCCTCGAACTCACGACGACCGGCCGCAAGAGCGGGGAGGCGAGGAGCGTGATGCTCACCTCGCCTCTCCAGGATGGCGCGACGATCGTGGTCGTGGCCTCCCGCGGGGGCGATGACCATCACCCCGCTTGGTTCCTGAACCTGCAGGACAACCCGAGCGTGCAGGTGGCCTACAAAGGTGGGTCGAAGAAGTCCATGAAGGCCCGCCAGGCGACCCCGGAAGAGCGGACGGAACTCTGGCCGAAGGTCGTGGCCACGTACAAGGGCTACGGGCAGTACCAGTCGAAGACCGAGCGGGAGATTCCGCTCGTGCTCCTCGAACCGCTCGACTGACTCAGGGACGCGACTGAGTCAGCGGTTCGACGCGGCGATGCGCCGATCGCCGATCGGGACGACGCCGACGATGATCGTGCCGTGGCCGGGCTGGCTGTCGATGCGCAACGAGCCGTCGAGCGATGCGAGGCGGTCGGACATGTTCTGGGTGCCCGCCCCCTTCTTGGCCGAGGCCACGTCAAAGCCGCAACCGTCATCTGCCAGTTCGAAACGAAGCTCGTCGTCGACCTCCTCGAGGTGGAGGGTGACCTTGCAGGCGCCGGCGTACTTGCTGATGTTCTGGAGCGCCTCGAGACAACAGAAGTAGACGGCCGCCTCGACCTCGGGGATGTAGCGGCTCAGCCCTGGCCCCTCGACCCGCACGGGCACGGTGGCTTTGCGCGACTGCGACGCCAGGGCCATCTCGAGACCTTCGAGGGCCAGGAGCGGTGGGTAGATGCCGCGGCCGAGGTCGCGAAGCTCTTCGAGGGCGTCGCCCGCCTGCGTCTTGAGCTGGGCAAGCACGTCGAGCAGTTCCTGGGCTTCGGGACCGAGCTCATCGGCCATGTCCTCGGCCAGGGTCAGGTGCACCTTCAACGCCACGAGATGCTGCTGGGCGCCGTCGTGGAGGTTGCGCTCGAAACGGCGCCGCTCTTCATCCTGCGCGGAAACGAGGCGTTGGCGGGAGGCCCTCAGCTCTTCGAGCCGGTCGAGCAGTTCGGCAGTGAGACGAAGATTTCGCATGACCAGTCCGGCTTGGCGGGCTAAGTCTTCGACCAGCTTCTGCTCGGTAGGACTCAGCTGCTCGGTGCCAGGCTTGCGCAGCGAGAGGGCTCCGAACAGCTCGCCCTGATGGCGCACGGCGACGGCGGTGGTGACGTCCGGAAGCGGCGGCAAGGTCAGCCCGGCCGGCACCGGCGGGATGTCTTCGGCGACATCCCCGTGGGAAGACCACGACGCCGTGCGACGAAGTTCGTCACCGACCTTGAGCCAGACGTCGGCACGAGCGGCCGCCGTCCCCTCACCGAGAATGCCGGCCATCCGCGAAAGAAGCTCATCGGTGGGAACGCTCTCGGCCACGCGTTCGGAGAACTGCGAGAGCACTTCGTAGGGGCTGGCGCGCTTGCCGTAGACGAGGCGGTTGGCCAGGCGCTGCACCCGGTCACGGACCCCGGCGAAGGTGACGGCGACGATGAAGGTGGCCACGATCGAAAGACCGAGGTTCCCGCTGCCTCGCTGGCCGATCAGGCTGCCGACGCCGACGACGACGGCCGTGTAGACCGCGGACACGAACCCGGCGAGCACGGAATAGACGAGCGTCCGGCTGATGAGGCGATCGACGCTCCACAGCTTGAAGCGGAAGATGCCGACCAGCAACGCCAACGGAATCAGGAAGAAGACCGGTTGGAAGATCCGGAACAAAGTGACCGGGAGCACGAGAAGTTCTCGCCCCTCGAATTGGGCAGGCCCGGAGTCTCCCGAACTGATGAGCGCATAGAGGCTGACCAGCAGCGCCGGGGTGAGCGCCCAGAACAACAGTCGCGACTGCTGCCGCTCGATCGCATCC
>JBKJLU010000202.1:0-8089 GCA_046596815.1 Acidimicrobiales bacterium
TGTTCACCGCGATGAACTCGACGCCCTTGAGGCCCGCATCGATCATGCGGTTCACGGCGTTGACGCCGCCGCCGCCGATGCCGGGCTGAAAGGCGTGGAGTTCATCGGCGTCAACACCGACGCCCAGGCGTTGCTGATGAGCGACGCCGAGCTGAAGCTCGACATCGGTCAGGACGTGACCCGCGGTCTCGGTGCGGGCAGCGATCCCGATGTCGGCAAGAACGCCGCCGACGACCACCGCGCCGAGATCGAAGCCGCGCTGCAGGGATCGGACATGGTCTTCATCACCGCCGGCGAGGGCGGCGGTACCGGTACCGGTGCGGCGCCGGTCATCGCCGAGATTGCCAAGAACCAGGGATCGCTCACCATCGGCGTCGTCACCCGTCCGTTCGCCTTCGAGGGCCGCCGACGCGCCGTCCAGGCCGAACTCGGCGTCAACAGCCTGAAGGACCGGGTCGACACGATCATCGTGATTCCCAACGACCGCTTGCTCGACATCGCCAACGACAAGACCTCGATGGTCAACGCCTTCAAGATGGCCGACGAGGTCCTTCTGCAGGGCGTGCAGGGCATCACCGACCTGATCACGACGCCCGGCCTCATCAACACCGACTTCGCCGACGTGAAGATGATCATGCAGAACGCAGGGTCGGCGATCATGGGCATCGGCACGGCATCGGGAGAGGGCCGGGCGGTCACGGCGGCGAAGCTGGCCATCACCAGCCCGCTGCTCGAGGCTTCGATCGAGGGCGCCAAGGGCATCCTCCTCAACATCGCCGGTGGCAGCGACCTCGGCCTGTTCGAGGTCACCGAGGCGGCCGAGACGATCCATCAGGTCGCCCATCCCGACGCCAACATCATCTACGGCCAGGTCATCGATGATTCCATGGGCGACGAGGTCAGGGTGACCGTCATCGCTGCCGGCTTCAACCGGTGGGACGACGGTGGCACTGGCACCGGCGACCGTCCGTTGAGTCGCGGCCTCGGCCTCGAGCCGGCGGCCGAGGAGTTCGACGATGACGGCGACCTCGAGGACGACGACGACTTCGACGTACCGTCCTTCCTCAAGTAGGTCATGGAGCGCAGGTCGCCGCCGACGCGCGACGAAGTTCTCAGATGTACGGGGCGAGCCGAGGGAGACCTCGGCTCGCTCGCGGAGCGAGGACCCTCGGGTCCGAGTACCCGACTGCAGTTCCGCCGCCAGTCCATGGCCCCGGGGCCGTGGACGTGGCTCCGGCAGGTGCACGGCGCCCGGGTCGTCGAGGTCGTGGCCCCCGGTGAGCATGCAGGCGCCGAGGCGGACGCGGCGGTGACGAACCATCCCGACGCGGTGTTGTGCATCCTCACCGCCGATTGCGCGCCGATCGGCTTCACCAGTGCCGAGGGGGTGCGAGGCGTGGCCCATGCCGGATGGCGGGGATTGGCCGACGGGGTCATCCCGGCGACCGTGGCCGCCATGCGTCGGCACGGAGCGACGACCATCGAGTCCACGCTCGGGCCCTGCATCCACCCGGAGTGTTACGAGTTCTCGGTGGCCGACCTCGACGCCGTCGCCTCCCGCCTCGGCGATCACGTCCGGTCGACAACGGCCAACGGCCGTCCTGCCCTCGATCTTCCGAACGCCATTCGCACCGAACTCGCCCTCGCCGGCACCGACCTCATCGACGACCGCTGTGCCTGCACCGCCTGCGACGTCGATGCCGACGGATCCTGGCGCTGGTTCTCCCACCGCGCCCGAGGCGACACCGACCGACAGGCCCTGATCTCCTTGCCGACGGCGAAGGTGCGCCCGTGACCGACACGAGCGACAGGGTCGTCGAGCGCCTCGCCGAGGTGCGGGCCCGCATCGAAGCCGGTGGCCGTCCTGCATCCGAGGTGCGGTTGCTGGCGGTGACCAAGAACGTCGGGGCCGAGGCCATCGCCGCCATTGCCGCCGCCGGCGTCACCGACCTCGGCGAGAACCATGCGCAGGCCTTGGTGTCCAAGGCGGCCGACGCACCCGTCGGCGTCCGCTGGCACTTCCTCGGACCGGTCCAGCGGAACAAAGTCAAGTCGCTGTACCCCCACGTGGCGCTGTGGCACGCCGTCGACCGGGACGCCGCGGGAACCGAGATCGCCCGCCGTCCTCCGCCCTCGCCGGTGCTCGTGCAGATCAACCTGGCGGGCGACCCGCAGCGACCCGGCGCGACGTGGGAAGAAGCCCCGGCCCTCGTGGATCGGCTCGTCTCGGCGGGCCTCGACGTGCGCGGCCTGATGGGTGTGGCGTCACGCGACGGAGGGTCGGACGGGGCCCGACATGAGTTCCGTCGGCTGGCCGCATTGGCCGCCCAGCTCGGTCTCAGCGAGCTGTCGATGGGAATGAGTAACGACCTCGAGGTGGCCGTCCAGGAAGGCGCCACGATCGTGCGCATCGGCACTGCATTGTTCGGTGCGCACCCCGAGGCCGTTCAGATGCGACGATAGGGTCGCGACAGGAGGCGAAGATGGCCGGTTTCAAGCGCATGATGAGCTATTTGGGGCTCGTCGATGACGACGAATACGACGATTACGACCCGTACGAGGAGCAACAGCCGTCCCCGACGAGCCGTCAAGGTGCGCGGGCCGGCGGCGATGCCCCGGTGCTCGAGCCGGTGTCGACGAGCGGGGTGCGCACCATCTCCCCGCAAGGCAATGTGGCCGAGCAAGTGTCGGGAGTGACGGTGCAACCCCAGCGGTCGTCGGTCGTGCGTCCGATCATCTCGGTGGCGTCGGCCAAGCCGCAGACGGTGACGCCGAAGTCGTTCCAGGACGCACAGGAGATCGCGGACCGCTTGAAGGCCGGCGTGCCCGTCATCGTCAGCCTGCAGGCCGCCGACCGCGACCTGATGCGTCGGATCATCGACTTCTCTTCGGGTCTGACCTACGGCATCGGCGGCGAGATGGAGCGCACCGCCGATCGCATCTACCTGTTGACCCCGACGTCCCGGAGCTGAGCGGCTGATGCGGTCGTTGCTGGTATCACTGCTGAACCTCTACCTGCTCTGCATCTTCGGCAGGATCATCCTGAGCTGGTTCCCGGTCACCCCCGGCGGACCGGTGGCCACCATCTCCGGATTCCTGTACTCGATCACCGAACCGGTGCTCGGCCCGATCCGCAACCTGCTCCCTTCCATCGGGATGTTCGATCTGTCGCCGATCGTCGTGATCTTCGCCGTGCAGCTGGTGATCATCCCGATCATCAACGGAGCTGGGTGAGGTGCCAGACATGGATGTGAACGCCCAATCGGTCCGCAGCGTGCAGTTCCGCGAAAAGGTGCGCGGCTACCACCCGAGTGATGTCGACGCCTTCGTGGCGTCGGTGGCTGATGCCTTCGAGCGGCTCGAGCATCGAGTCAAAGAAGCCGAGTCCCGCCTCGCCGAGACCGAGTCCCGATCGGCCGGTTCGGCCGAAGCCGAGGACTCGCTGCGCCGCACCCTGGTGTTGGCCCAGCGTACGGCCGATGCCGCCGTGCAGGAGGCTCGCGAGGAAGCGGCACGCTTGATGGCCGACGCGCGCGCGCAGCTGGAGGCAGCCGAGGTCGAATTGGTCGAGGTCCGCCAACGCATCGCCGATGAAGCCGAGGACGAGGGTCGTTCGTCCCGCCTTCGCTTCGAAGAGCAACGCGCCGCACTTCAGGCCGACGTCGAGGCACTCGAAGCCCATCTCGGACGTGAGCGCGAGCGGTTGCGCATCTATTTTGCCGACCAACTCCGACGAGTCGTCGAGGGTGAGCCGGGAGTGGCGACGCGTCCGGACATGACGGCTGCCGTGGCGACGGAACCGGCTGACGCCGCCGGCGACACCCTCGAGCCGGCTGCGGCGGACGAACCGGAGCCGTCGGTCGAGGCCGTCGAGGCCAACGTCCCGGTCGAGTCGGGGTCTCCGGAAGACGATCCCTTTCTGGCCGAGCTGCGCCGGGCGGTCAACGATGAGCAACCGTTGGGGCCTCGAGAAGAAGTTTCCGGGCCGGTCGAAGGCGAAGCCGATGACGATCAGTTCGACCTGTTCGCCAAGGGCGAGGACGATCAGGGCCGCTTCGGCTCGCGCCTCCGTCGTCGTCGCTGAGCCCGCCGGAAGGGGCGAATGCCGCTTTCGTCGGTGGCATGCGTTTAGGATGCCCGCCGTTCCTTCGGAGGATGTGGAGACTTCGTGTTGCTCCTGGTGACGATCGCGTTGGTACTTGTCGCAGCGGTGACGCTGTTGATCGGTATCATCAGCGACAACCTGGCTTTGATTTTTCTCTCGATCGGTGCAAGTGCCATCGCGGCCATCGTGCTGGCGGTGCTCTCGCAGATGAGTCGGCGGAAGGGCAAGAGCACGGCGGACGCCGCAGTGCCCGGGTCCCCGGCCGACTCGGCGACGCCCGCCCCGGTTGCCCCGGCCGAGCCAACGGCGGCGACGGTGGTGGCCGACGAGCCCACCACCACGATGCCGGCCGTGGCAGCGTCGGCGACCGACCTCGAGCTGCCGATCGCGAACTACGACTCCTTGCGGGTCAACGAGATCCTGCCTCGGCTCGATGACCTCGACCTCGACGAGCTCGAGGCGGTGGCACAGCATGAGGAGACCCACAAGAACCGCAGCACGGTGCTCAATCGCATCGATGCCCGCATGGACGTGCTCGAGGCCGACGAGGCCCCCGCCGACGACGACACGGTCGATGAGTCCGTGAATCTCGACGAGGGTGACGACGAGGGCGAGTCCGAGGACGACGGGTTCCCGATCCCGGGCTACGGCGACCTCAGCGAATCCGAGTTGATCCCCCTGCTCGACGACCTCGACGCCGACCAGCTGGAGACGGTGGCCGACCGCGAGGAGGCGGGCCAGAACCGCGATGGCGTGCTCGATGCCATCGACGATCGTCTCGACATCCTCGAAGGCATCGTTCCCGCCAAGTCCGCGCCCGCAGCCAAGAAGGCACCGGCCAAGAAATCTCCGGCCAAGAAGGCGGCGGTGACTCCCCGCAAGGTGGCAGCTGCGCCGGCCAAGCGCGCTCCGGTGAAGAAGGCGGCCGCACCGGCGTTCCGGGCCGTGAAGTCGACGAAGAAGGCGGCGCCGGCCAAGGCCACGGGCACCACCCGCAAGGCTCCGGCTCGAGCCACGGCCACGCCCGCCCCCGCCCGGAAGTCGGCCGCCGTCAAGAAGGCCGCTCCGGTCAAGAAGGCCTCGGCCGCCAAAAAGGCAACCAGGCGCTGATCCAGCTTCTCGTTCTGGGCGGATCCTTCAGTCGTTCCGACTGAAGGATCCGCCCAGAACCACGTCTGGGCTGGTGTTCAGGCGGTCTTGACGACGGCGATGCGCAGCACCCGCGCATCGGGGAGGGCCAGGTCGTGGCCGTCGGGGATGTCGTCGACCCGCTCGACCTCGCGGGCCAGCGTCTCGGCCCTGAGGTTCTCGCCGTGGGCCTCGACGGCGGCCCAGACGTCATCGGGCACGACCAGGCGGAGTCGCACCCGATCGGAGACGTGGAGGCCGCTGTCCTTACGGGCCTGGTTGACGAGGCGCATGACGTCGCGCGCCAGGCCCTCGGCGGCCAGCGCCGGCGTGCTGTTGGTGTCGAGCACGACGAGGCCGTCGTTCCCCGGGAGGGCACGCGCCGTCTCGGCGTCCTTGGGCTGCAGGCGGAGCAGGAACTCGCCATCGGCCAGGGTGTGATCGCCGACGGTGATCGATCCGTCCGAGGCCCTCGCCCAGTCCCCGGCCCGGACGGCCTTGATGACCTTCTGGACGTCGGGACCGAGGCGGGGACCCAACACCGCCGGAACGACCTGGAGGACGAGGTCGCCGTGGGCAGCCACGTCGTCGGTGAGGTGCACGGCCTTGGCATTGACCTCGTTGGCGATGAGTTCGGTGAAATCGGTGAGCGAGGCGGCATCGGTCGCCGCCACCGTCATCGAGGCGATGGGTAGACGCACCCGTAGGTTGGCCGCCTTGCGCACCGAAGACGCTGCCGAACAGACGTCGCGCACCCGGTCCATCGACACGACGAGCGCATCGTCGGCGGGAAGGTCGGCGACATCGGGCCAGTCCGTCAGATGGACCGAGCGCTCGCCGGTCAGCCCCCGATAGATGGCCTCGCTCAACAACGGCAGCAAGGGAGCCGTGGCGCGGCACAACAGGGTGAGAACCGTGTAGAGCGTGTCGAAGGCGTCGCCATCGCCGGCCCAGATGCGATCGCGTGAGCGCCGGATGTACCAGTTGGTGAGGGCGTCCAGAAACGATTCCACCGAGGCACAGGCGCCGTCGATGTCGTAGGTGTCGAGGCGCGATTGCAGGTCTTCGACGAGGCGGCGGGTCTTGGCCAGGATGTAGCGGTCGAGCACGCCAGGGGCGTCCGTCCGGTAGGCGGCGCGGTAGTTCTCGGCGTTGGCGTAGAGAGTGAAGAACCCGTAGGTGTTCCAGATCGGGTTCAGGACCGAGCGCACGGCCTCGGTCATGTTCTTGCGGCTGACGACGAGGTCGCCGCCCCGCAGCACCGCCGACGACAGGAGGGCCCAGCGCATGGCGTCGGCCCCGAAGGTGTCGAAGACCTCGACCGGGTCGGGGTAGTTCTTCAGGCTCTTCGACAGCTTCATGCCATCGTCGCCGAGGAGCACGCCGTGGGCGATGCAGTTTCGGAACGGTGGCTTGTCGAAGAGAGCCGTCGACAGGACGATCAACGTGTAGAACCAACCGCGGGTCTGGTTGTTGTATTCGACGATGAAGTCGGCGGGGAAGTGTTCGTGGAACCACTCGCGGTTCTCGAACGGGTAGTGGATCTGGGCGAACGGCATCGACCCCGACTCGAACCAGCAGTCGAGCACCTCTTCGACGCGGCGCATCGTCGAGGCGCCGGTGGGGTCGTCTGGGTTGGGTCGTGTGAGTTCGTCGATGCCGGGGCGATGGAGGTCGCTCGGCCGCACGCCGAAGTCGCGCTCGAGTTCGTCGAGTGAGCCATAGACGTCGATGCGGGGATAGGCCGGGTCGTCGCTCTTCCACACGGGCAGGGGGGAGCCCCAGAAGCGGCTGCGGGAGATGGCCCAATCCGGCGCGTCAGCGATGCCGTTGCCCATGCGTCCGTCGCGCACGTGCTCGGGCACCCAGTTGATCTCTCGGTTGAGCTCGGACATGCGGTCCTTGACGGCGCTGACCTTGACGAACCAGGAGCCCATCGCCTTGTAGATCAGCGGGGTGCGGGTGCGCCAGCAGTGGGGGTAGCTATGGAGATAGGTCTCGTCGCGCACGACGAGGCCCCTGGCCTTGAGGTCACGGATGATGTTGGCGTTGGCTTCGAAGACCTGCTGGCCCTCGTAGGTGGGAACCTCGGCCGTGAACTTCCCGGCGGCGTCGACAGGAACGACCGTCGGGATGCCGTTCGCATCGGAGATCCGCTGGTCGTCCTCCCCGAAACCCGGTGCGATGTGCACGGTGCCGGTGCCCTCGCCGGTCGACACGAAGTCGCCGGCCAGCACCCGGAAGGCGTTCTCGGTGCCGGCGAAGAAGTCGAACATCGGCGTGTACCGGCGTCCGACGAGCTCGGCCCCTTTGACGGTGGCGACCCGCTCGGCTCCGGCGAGTTCCTTCTCGTACTTCTCGAGCGTGGCTTCGCCGATGAGGTAGCGGGCACGGTCGCCGTTTGCATCAGCCATCTCGAGCACGGCGTAATCGATGTCCGCCCCGACGGCGAGGGCGAGGTTCGACGGGAGCGTCCACGGCGTCGTCGTCCAGACCAAAATCCGCTCTCCAGTTTCGAGGAGGAACGAGACGGTGACGGCGCGATCTTGGCGTTCGCGATAGGAGTCGTCCTGGCGGGTCTCCATGTTCGACAGAGGTGTCTCGCACTCCCAGCAGTAGGGAAGCACCTTGTAGCCCTCGTAGATGAGGCCCTTGTCCCACAGCTGCTTGAAGGCCCACATGACGCTCTCCATGTAGGGGAGGTCGAGCGTCTTGTAGTCGTTCTCGAAGTCGACCCAGCGGGCCTGGCGGGTGACATAGGCCTCCCACTCGTCGGTGTAGCGCAGCACGGACTCTCGGCAGGCCGCGTTGAATGCGGCCACGCCCATCTCGTCGATCTCGGACTTGTCCTTGATG
>JBKJLU010000086.1:0-11420 GCA_046596815.1 Acidimicrobiales bacterium
GCTGGCCGTCGAACTCATAGGCCAGCAGAGCCTTCGGTTGACCCTTCTCGTCGACGCCGATCACGTCGGCGAGGGGCACGTTGGCGGTGAAGCCGAACTCGCTGTGGATGTCGGTGACGATCTCCGACGAAGGCAGCGCCATGATGTCGGTCCACGACAAGGTCGCCGGCGCCTCGACGAGACCGGCGATGTTGAAGTCCCATTCGTCGAGGCTCTGGTACTTGGGCACGCCGCCGGCATGCAGCACGGGGAAGCGATCGGTGAAGTACTGGCCTGGCGGGAGGCGCTTCGGATCGATGCCCCGCTGTTCGAGTTCCTTGCGGTTCTTGTCGAAAAAGCCCACGGCCCCAAACTACGCGGGACCGTGGGCTTCCGAGAGGTCGCCACGGGGGTGGTTCAGGCGGCGGTGACGGCCCTCAGGGCGTCGATGCGGCCCGATCCGTAGATGGGGTCGTCACCGGGAACGCCCAGGTCGACGGCCGTCGTGGTGATCTTGCGGGTGATGGTCTCGCGGGTGTCGCCCTTGGCCGCCAGCAGCGCTGCCAGTCCGGCGACATGGGGCGTCGCCATCGACGTACCGGCGAGGGCCTCGTACCCCTTCTGCGTCGAGCACGAGCTCGTCGGGAGGGTGCGGAGGTAGGTGGAGAAGATGTCGCCCGAGCACGTGAGCGCGTCGCCGCCGGGAGCCACGACGAAGTCCTGCAGGGTGGTCGCGTCGCGGTTGGAGTAGAAGCTCGACAGGTCGCGCACGTCGGTGGCACCGACGCAGATGACGTTGGCCGCGCCCGACGGCTCGGCGCAGAACGGCACCGAGTCGTTGCCGGCAGCCACGACGATGGTCGATCCCTTGGCCACGGCGTAGTCGAACGACGCGTAGACGACGTCGAGGGCGCCGATCACCTTGGCCACTTTGTCGACGCCGGAGATGATCCCGAGCGACAGGTTGATGACGTCGGCCCCCTGATCGGCCGCGTAGCGAACGCCGGCGGCGATCTGGTCGGTCGTACCGCTGCCGGAGGCGTCGAGCACCCGCACCGGGAGGATCTTGGCCGTCGGGGCAACCCCAGCCACACCGATCCCGTTGTTGGCGACGGCGGCGATGATGCCGGCAACGTGGGTGCCGTGACCGTTGGCGTCCTGGGCGCCGTCTTGGGTGCAGGTTCGGCCCGTGCGCTTGTTGCCGGTGCAGGTGCCATTGGGCTCCACGAAATCGCGGCCGGCGCTGATGATGTTGGCTTGCAGGTCGGGGTGCCCGAGGTCGACGCCGGTGTCGACCACGGCGACGAGGGCCCCGGTGCCCGTCGTCGTGGCCCACGCCTGTTCGGCCTGGATCTTGTCGAGCCCCCATTGCTTCGCGCGAAACGGATCGTTGGAAGCGGCCGCTGGACCGGCGCCGATGAGCACCAGCGCCACGGCCGCGGCTGCGGAGGACAGGAGGGTTGTACGTCGCATAGTCCCTTTCTTCCCCGTTTGCGGCGTTCAGTCCTCCTTTCGGGCCGGTAACTTCGGCCGATGGCGGACGACGATCGTTCCTCGTGGGCTGCGGCTGCGCCCGTGGTCGCCGCCGTCTCCGTCTTCGGCGTCTCTTATGGGGTCCTGGCCAGCGGTGCCGGCATCCCGGTATGGCAGGCGGTGCTCATGTCGGCGACGGTGTTCGCCGGTTCGTCACAGTTCGCCGCCGTCTCCATCCTCGGAAGCGGCGGTTCGGCGGCGGCAGCCGTGGTGTCGGGAGCGTTGTTGAACGCCCGTTACCTGGCAACCGGCGCAGCTGCCGCCCGCGTGTTGCCTGGCGGTCGACTGCAGAGGTTCGTGCGCGCCCAACTGGTGGTCGACGAGAGCTATGCCCTGGCGGTCGGCGCCGGATCAGCGCAGCGGCCCGACCCCCGGGTGCTCATCATCAGCGGAACCGCACTCTGGATCGGATGGGTTGGCGGCTCGGCCATCGGTGGGCTGCTCGGCCCGGTCGTCGGAGACCCGAGGACACTCGGCCTCGACGCCGCCTTCCCGGCGCTGTTCGTGGCGCTGCTGTGGCCGTTGCTCGATCGCCGTTCGCCGGTCGTGGCCGCCATCGCCGGACTGGCCGTCGCTGCCGCCCTGCTCCCCTTCACTTCCGCCGGCATTGCTCTGGCCGGGGCCGCCGTTGCCGGACTGGCGGTGAGTCGCTGATGGTCCTGGGCGCGATCGTGGTGCTGGCCGTCATCACCATTGCGTTGAAGGGCGCCGGCTCGTTACTGCCCGACCTTCCCGAAGGATTGGCCCGACGCCTCGCCGGCCTCGCGCCGGCGCTGCTGGCGGCGTTGGTCTACGTCGAGCTCGCCGACGAACGGGGGCTTCCCGAACCCGGAGCGAAAGCCGCGGGCGTCGCCGCCGCCGTCGTCCTCGCCGCCATCCGTGCGCCGTTCGCGGTGTGCGTCATCGCCGGTGCGGCCGTCGCCGCCCTGCTGCGGGCGTTCACCGGTTTGGACTGACGGCGCCTTCAGGGCGTCGGAGCGGCGGCGGCCTGCGCTTGGGCTTGGGCCTTCACCGATTCGATGCTCGCGACCACGGACGCCGGAGGCTTGGCGTCGATGGCTCGTTGGAACGACTCGACCGCCATCGCCGGTTCGTCCTTGGCCCGCCACAGGATCATCCCGCGGAAGAAGTGGGCTTCGGGATAACGCGGATCGATGGCGATGGCCCGATCGATGCTCGCCAGGCCGGAGTCGACGAGATTGGGGTCGACCCGACTGAGGATCCAGCCACGCTCGGCCAGCGCCACCGGGTTCTCGGGATCGTCCTTCAAGAGGTCGTCGTAGACCCGCACCGCTTCGAGGATCTTGCCCTCGGACACCAGCACGTTGGCCCGGGTGATGCGGTCGACGCTGCCCTCGGGCAACGATCCGCTCACCTCGTCGGACGCCGTTCGTTGCTTGGACGAACCAGCCAGCGCGAATCCCGCACCTCCAGCGACCACGGCCACCACCAAGACGGCAGCCATCAGCCGAAGGCGCGCCGAGCGCCGCGTTGTCCCCGGTTCGCTGCGCCAGTCGTCGGCGTCCACTTCTTCCACGTACTCGTCCGCATCCCCGCCCTCGCTCTCGGCGTCGAGCTCGCGAAGAACGGCGGCCGCACGGGCCGTGTAGTCATCGCGCAGATTGCGATAGTCGACCTCGTCGAGGGTGCCCGTCGCGTACTCGTCTTCGAGATCGCGGAGGCGACGCAACAACGAGTCGCGCTCCTCCCGCAAGTCGTCTGTCATGCCCGCAACGCCGCCTCGACCCGGGCGCGGTCTTCGTCGGAGACGTCATCGAGCGCCTCGCGCTTCCACCGGCGGAAGGTGACGACGAGTCCGGCGGCGACGGCCACGCCGCCGAACACCGGGATCGCCCAGACGAGACCGGTGACGCCACTCGTATCCGGCTTCAGGATGATCTCTTCGCCGAATCGGCTCACCAGGAACGCGCGGATCTCGCCGTTGCTCTCCCCCCGTCGCACCCGGGTGCGGATCTCTTCGCGCACCGCCTGAGCGGCCTTGGCGTTCGACTCGGCGGCCGAGAGGTTCTGACAGGTGGGGCATCGCACCTCGGAGGCCAGGGCCTGCACCCGCTCGGCCTCGGTGCGGGGCGTTCGATCGCCGGTGGCACCGAGAGCGAGAGCCACCACGATGACGACGCCCATCGCCATCCACGACAAACGGCGGGTCACCTGTTCACCGCCTCGGCCTGGCGAAGCAGGTTCTCGAGGCGGGTGGCGTCGACCTCGCCGATGATGCGGCTGATCACGACGCCGTTGGGGTCGATGAGGAAGGATTCGGGCGGGCCGCGCACGCCGAAGTCGAGACTCACCTTGCCGCGGTCGTCGGCGATGACGGGCCAGTCGCCGCCCCGCTCGGCGAAGAACCGTCGGGCATTGTCGGCTTCGTCGTCGAAGACCACGGCGAGCACGGTGGCGTCGTTGGCCTCGGCGTGGAGGTTCTGGAACCGGATGAGGTCGTCGTGCTCGCGCAGGCAGGGGACGCACCACGTCGCGAAGAAGTTCAAGAGCACGTAGCGGCCCCGCAGTTGCGAAAGCCGGATCGTCTCGCCGTCGAGCCCCTTGCCGATGACCTCGGGGGCGGGCTTGCCCAGCAGTGGGCTGTCGGACGCGGTCGAGACGGCCGAGTCGCGGGTGGCGAGCACGAGAAGGAAGGCGACGGCGACGACGGCCGCACCCAGTGCGATCCATCGCATCGTCTTCGGTTGGTGCACGGCCACGGCCATCAGGAGTTGCCGACTCCCACGGGATCAGCTGCCGGGATCTCGTCGGTTCTCGACCGATCCCTGTCGACGTCAACGGTCGGGGCGTCATCAGACCCCGACGTCTTCTTGCGTCGCCGCGTCGGCACCGCCGCCATGAGCGTGCCGAGGCCGATGAGTCCCCCGCCGATCCACAACCAGGCGACCAGGGGCTGCACATTGACGCCGATGACGGCCGTGCCATCGGCCTCCTTGGGTGCGACCACCAGCGTGAGGTAGACGTCCTCGCGTAGGCCGGTCTTCACCGACGGCGTGCCGATGGTCTGGGTGGCGAACGGAAAGTTGGAGATCGACGGCCGATAGACCTTGCCACCGTCGATGCGCACCTTGGCCTCGGCCGATGTCCGGTTGACCTTCTGCACCCGCTCGAGGCCTTCGTAGCGGATGCGGTGACCGAGGGCCGAGACCTCTTGCCCCGGGCGGAGCCGGAGTTCGGCTCGCTCGCCGTAGGCCGAGCTGGCGGCGAAGGCCACGGCGATGAGGATGACACCGAGGTGCACGATCATGCCGCCGTTGGTGCGCCCGACGATCCCGGCCCAACCCTGACGGCGGGTGGCGATGACGAGCTGGCGAAGGGCGGCGCCCGCCGCGAATCCTCCGAGCCCGAAGGCCAGCAACGGGGCCACGCCACGCGCGCCGACGGCGACGGAGCCGACCAGGCAGGCGACACCGAACCATGCCGGCCAGTGCAGCCGATCGCGCAACAACTCACCCGACGTCCGTCGCCAGGGCAACACCGGCGCTACGGCCATGAGGAAGAGCAGCGTCAGCCCGACGGGCATGGTCATGCGGTCGAAGTACGGGCGACCGACGGATATGCGGTTGCCGTTGATGGCCTCGACGATGAGCGGGAAGACCGTTCCCAGCAACACGATGAAGGCAAAGGCGGCGAAGAGCACGTTGTTGGCAAGGAACGCGCCTTCCCGTGACAGGGGCGAATCCATCGATCCGGGCGAACGCAACTGGTCACCGCGCCATCCGATGAGGCCGATGGTCACGATGACGGTGACGGCGAAGAAGGCGAGGATGGCCGGACCGATGGGCGACTCGGTGAACGCGTGCACCGAGGCCAGCACCCCCGAGCGGGTGAGGAACGTGCCGAGGATGGTGAGGCTGAACGTGGCGACCAACAGCGACAGATTCCAGACCCGCAACATGCCGCGACGCTCTTGCACCATGACCGAATGCAGGTACGCGGTGCCGGTCAGCCAGGGCAGGAACGACGCGTTCTCGACCGGGTCCCAGGCCCAGAAACCACCCCAGCCGAGGACCTCGTAGCTCCACCACGCGCCGAGCACGATGCCGAGGGAGAGGAAGCCCCACGCGCACAACGTCCACCGTCGGGTCTCGATGAGCCAGCCCTCACCGAGCCGTCCCGTAGCCAGGGCGGCAACGGCGAAGGCGAACGGGATGGTGAAGCCGACGTACCCGAGATAGAGCAGCGGCGGGTGCACGGCCATGAGGGGGTGGTTCTGCAGGAGCGGGTTCGGTCCTGGTCCGTCGGCCGGCAGCGAGCCGATCACCGCCTTGAACGGATTGGCCGGGCCGACCATGAGGCCGAAGAAGAAGGCCGTCACCACGAAGGCCGTGAGCATGGCCCAGCCGACGAGCGGATCGGACGAGCGTCCACGGAACCGCACCGTCATGAGCGTGAGGTATCCCGCAAGCACCAGCGCCCACAACAGGATCGAGCCTTCGAGGGCCGACCACATGGTGGCGATCTTGTAGAGCAACGGAGTCGCTCGAGCCGAGTTGTCGGCCACGAAGACGATGGAGAAATCGTTGGTGAGAAGGGCCCGCTCCATGACGCCGACGGCGAAGACGGCAGAGGCTGCGACCAGCCACGTGTAGCGGGTCGCGCCCGACCGCAGAGCTGGTCGATTTCCCACGAGGCCGGCGGCGACGGTGATCGCCCCGAAGATCGCCGCGACGAACCCGAGCAGCACCGCCCCCTGGCCGAGGACTGCGGGCGACACGAAGGCGAGACTCACGATTCGGTGGGTGGAGCCGGAACTTGTCCGGTCGGGTCCTGTCCGGCCCTGCCGACATAGTCGTCGGTGCGGTCAGGGTTCTCTTCGCGGTACTCCGTCGTGTGCTTCACCAAGATGCGGTCACTGGCGTAGACGTCGCCCTGCCAATGTCCCTCGAGGACGACGGGAATGCCGGCCTTGAACAGCTCGGGCGGATCCCCGCGGTGCACGACGGGAACGACCTCGCCGGCACTGATGATCTCGAAACGGACGCCGTCGCCGTCCTGGCGCACCGAGTCGGTGACGACCGCGCCCTCGACGCGGAACCGCCGCGTTCCCAGTTCGTCCTTGTCGGCTACGGCCTCGTCGGCCGTCTTGAAGTAGACGGTGGCATCACCGAGTCCCTTGAAGACGAGGAAGCCGATGGCGGCGAACACGACGACCACGACGACGGCGATGCGCAGGCGACTGGCGCCACCCTTGGCCGGCCGAATCCGGGGTGCAGGCGCGGTCGCGGTCATCGTTCACCCGTGCGGCGGCGGAGGCTGCGCTCGCGCATCACGAGGCGCGCCGCGTATCCGAGAATGACGACGAGGGTAACGCCGTATCCGGCGTACACGTAACTCATCAGGCGTAGATCTCGCGACCTTCGCGGCGGCGCTCTTCGATGGCCGTGGCCAGCCCGACATCTTCGAGCGACTCCGTCAATGCCTCGACGCGATAGCGCCGCAACAACAACCACACGAACGTCAACGTCATGGCCACGAAACCGACGAGCATCACGGCGATGTACTCGCCGTCGAGTTGGCTGCTCGGCGCCACCCGCGCCAGCGAACGGCCCTGGTGCAGGGTGCGCCACCAGGTGACGGCGAAGTGGTTGACGGGGATGACGACCACCGCCGACAACCCGGCGATGGCGCTCACCAACGCCCGTCGTTCGGTGTCGACCGATACCCGTCGCAGGGCTACGTAGCCGAGCAGAAGCGCGAGCATCAGCGCCGACAACGTCAGCCGTGCGTCCCACACCCACCACACGCCCCAGGTCGGACGGCCCCAGATGGCACCGGTGATCAGCATCAGCGAGGTGAAGACGACGCCGACCTCGGCCGACGCGGCCGCCAATCGGTCCCATCGCCGCGACCGCGTCGCCGGGATCAACCACAGCAGGCTGGCGATGGCCATGACCCCGAAGGCGAGATAGGCGACCCACGCGATGGGCGGATGGACGGCGATGAGTCGGGCGTACTCGTCCTGCTCTTGCGTCGGGGGCAGACGGAGCCCGAGGAGCAAGGTCGTTGCCAAGGTGACGGCGGCGGCGATGCCCAACAGCCCGTCGATGATGCGGCCTCTCATGCGTCCTCCAACAGGGGGCCGAAGGCGAGGGCGCCGACGGCGACGTAGATCACGGCGAACACACCGAGGAGCCGGACCCAGGGCCAGCCATCCGTCGCCGCTTGCCCGAGTGCGGCCTCCGAGGCGCGCGTGGCTGCCAGCACGACGGGGGCGACGATGGGCAGCAACAGCAGGGGCAGCAGGGTCTCGCGCACCCGTACCCCGGCGGCCAGGACGCCATAGACGGTTCCGGCGGCGGCCAGACCGGCCGTTGCCGCCAGACAGGTGGCGAGCAACAACGTCGCGCCCTGCAGGTCGGCGTTGTAGAGCACGACCACGCCGACGCCGAGCAGCACTTCGAGGGCCAGCAACTCCACGGCGATCGCCGCCGCCTTGCCAAGGAAGATCCCTGCGGGATCGAGTCCGCTCAACCGCAGACCGTCACGGGCGCCGTCGGCCGACTCGATGGCGAAACTGCGTTGGATGGCCAACAGGGCGCTGAAGGTGACGGCCAACCAGAAGAGGCCGGCAGCCGCCCGGGTGAGCAGCCCGCGATCGGGCTCGAGGGCGAAGGCGAAGAGCACGAGGACGAGGACGGCGAACGGCGCCACCTGGTTGGTCGTGACTCGCGAACGCAGCTCGACCCGGAGGTCTTTGCCGGCGACGAGCGCGGCATCGCGGAAGAGCAACATCAGCCGGCGCTCGTGAGGGCAGGAAAAGGCACAGCTGCAGGAGGCGAGGCGAAGGGCTGTGTCTCCTGGACCTGGCCACCGATGACCGTGAGTTGCCGGCCGGCCAGAGCACTCGCCCGGTCGAGCTCGTGGGAGGCGAACAGCACGGTCGCGCCTCCGGCGACAGCGCCGCGGACGAGGTCGTCGACGAGGTCACGTCCGGCGGCGTCGAGTCCGGCATGGGGCTCGTCGAGCAGCCACAACTCGGGCTGGCGGGCGACGAGCACGGCCAGGGACGTGCGGCGACGCTGGCCGGCCGAGAGGCGAGCCACGGCGACGTCGGCCAGGCGACCGTCGAGCCCGAGGCGGGCGAGGGCGGGTTCGACCGCCGAAGTCGGTGCTCCGGCGGCGCGGACGGCGAAGCGGAGGTTGTCGAGCACCGTCAACTCGTCGTAGAGGAAGCTGGCGTGACCGAGAAGACCGACCGATCGGCGCAGGCGTCGGCGCTCCCGGCGCAGGTCGTGGCCGAGCACCTCGGCCTCGCCCTCGACGACCGGGAGCAGGCCGGCGCAGGCGCGCAGCAGTGTGCTCTTGCCGGCTCCGTTGGGACCGGACAGGTGCACGATCTCCCCACGTTCGACGAGGAGGTCGGCACCGGCCAGGGCGGGGAACCGGCCGAGCAGGACGACGGCACGGGACAAGCGCACGGCGGGCGTCATGGGACTTCTCCATCGTACGGGCCACCCCGGAACGAAGACCAGGCAGCAGGCGGTTACCCTCGGTTCCGACCATGGACCTCCGACGCGCCATCGCCGGCATCGGCCGAACCTGCATCGCCTCAGGTGTGCTGATCCTGCTGTTCGTGGCTTATCAATTGTGGGGCACCGGCTACGCCGAGTCCCGCAGCCAGGGCCGGCTTCGGGGCGACTTCCTCGACGCCCTCGAGAGTCCGACACCGACCACCGATGTTCCGGCCGTCACGGTCCCCGGGGCGCCCCCGACGACTGTGCGGGCCGCGCCCCCGACCCCGACCGGTGAAGCCGTGGCCATCATCCGCATCCCGAAAATCGGGGTCGAGAAGGCCGTCATCGAGGGGGTCTCGGTCAACGCGTTGAAGGAAGGGCCTGGGCACTATCCGACGACTCCCCTACCCGGCCAGCCCGGCAATGCGGCCATCGCCGGGCACCGCACCACCTATGGCGCGCCGTTCTATCGGCTCGACGAACTGGACGTGGGTGACGAGATCCAGGTGACCACCCGCCAGGGTGAATTCACCTACGAGGTCCGCGACAAGAAGATCGTCGCGCCCTCGCAGAACGAGGTGCTCGACCCGTCGGAGGAAAACCTCCTGACGCTCACGACGTGCAACCCCCGCTTCAGCGCCGCCCAGCGGCTGATCATCGTCGGAGTGCTGGTCGACAAGCCGGCGCCCGCGCCCGAAGTCGTGCCGCCCGCCATCCAGCCGGATCCCGAGGAAGAACCCGATGATGGCCAGACGGTCGAGGCGCCATCACTGGTCGAGGAGGACGTCTCCGGCGTCGCTTCCAACAAGACCCCGGCCATTGCCTGGGGACTGCTGGCGGCCCTGGTCTGGCTGGTCACCTGGTTGCTGTCGAAGCGCTGGGGCCGGGTCACCGCCTACGCCATGGGCACCCCGGTCTTCTTCGTCGTGCTCTTCGTCTTCTTCGAGAACTTCGCCCGGCTTCTCCCCGCCAACGTCTGATTGCATCTGACGTCGAACCGCCGCGGTGGTCGCCGATCGAGACATTCGGCGCATCGCCGGGAAGCTGGTCCCGACTTTGCTGCGCTCCTTGCGGCCGCCCGGAACGGGGCGCCCTGGGCATTCACTGGGCTGTTCGAGCGATACGGAGGTGTGGTTCTCGGGTTCCTCCGGGCTCGCGGCACCCCGGAGGCCGAGGAGGTGGCCAACGACGTCTTCGTCGCCGCGTTCTCCCAGCTTGATCGCTTCCAGGGAGACGAGCCCGGCTTCCGGGCCTGGATCTTCCAGATCGCTCGCCACAAACGGGTCGACGCGCTCCGCAAACTCGGGCGGACAGCCAACACCGTCGTCCAGGACGACCCAGGAGGCTCAGACCGGCAGGGGAACGCCGAGGACGAAGCGATCTCGCGACTCGAGGATCGCGAGCTGCGGGCGGTCTTGCAACAGCTCACCGCCGACCAACGCGACGTGCTGCTCCTCCGAATCATCGGCGACCTCAGCCTCGAACAGACTGCCTCCGCCCTCGAGAAACCCGTGAGCGCCGTGAAGGCCCTGCAACACCGCGCCCTCGCGCAGCTCCGGAAAAAACTTGGCCCGACCCCGTATCCCTACGACGAGCTCTGAGCGATTCACTGCCGAGATGCGCAACCACGACCCGCTCGACGAGCTGCGGAACACGGGCCACGACAACATCGCGGACACCATCGGCGCCATTCGTGACCGGTACCGCAACCAGACCTCACCCTCGGTGGGCTCCCAACTGTCGGCCTACGTGAACGTGAGTCTCACCAACGACAAAGGCGACCTGCCGGTGACGGCAGCAAGCAACGCCTATGGGCCTGCACCGCAGGCATCCGGGCCGCCGCACTGGCGAACCACGCTCACGAACAGGAGACACCGGACCATGAAGCCCATCGCCGCATTCCTCGGAACCATCGCCGGCAAGGTCGTACTCGGCACTGCGCTCGCTGCGGCCAGTGTCGGCGGCGTCTACGCCGCTGGCGTCGACCTTCCCGACTTCCTCGACGACGACGAGACCACGGTGGTCGCCGCCGCTACCGACCCCGCCGATGAGAGCCTCAGCGACGACACGGGCGCCGCCGGCAACGAGAGCACCGAGAGCGAAGACGCCGAGGCCGCCGACTCTGACGTCACCGCCGAAGCGGCCTGCGAAGACGAGGTCGACAGCGACAGCGACAGCGACAGCGACAACGACGTCGACAACGACGTCGACAACGATCTCGAGGGCGATCTCGAGGGCGACGTCGACGAAGAGTCGGAGTGCGACGACGACACCGACGTTGACGCCGCAGGCGTCGACGACGACACCGACACCGACAACGACCTCGACGAGGGCGACACCGACTCAGGCGACACCGACGTTGACGTCGACTCCGACGACGACGACAAGGTCGAGGCGAAGGACGTCGACGACGACGACGACGAGGCCGAC
>JBKJLU010000251.1:0-4319 GCA_046596815.1 Acidimicrobiales bacterium
GTGTTCCAGTACGACCTCGGTTCTGGGTTCAGCCAGTACACGCGGCGCGCCTTCTTACGCATTTCCTTCACCACCCAGGACTGGCTGGCGTGGTAGTTGTTGCGGGCGTCGCCCAATAGCAACACCGTGGTCTTGGGGTTGATGTCTTTGCCCCACCGATCCCAGAACACTTCGAACGCGTGGCCATAGTCACTGTGGCCATCGACCCATACCACGTCGGCCTCGGTGTTCACCCTGTGGATCGCTTCGGTGATGTCGTCGGTGGCCTTGAAGAACTCGGTGACCTCGTCGATGCCGTCGATGAAGACGAACGAACGCACTTTCGAGAACTGGGAAGAGATGGCGTAGACGAACTGCAGGGTGAAGCGAGCGAAGGCGGCCACCGATCCGGAGATGTCGGCGATGATCACGATCTCGGGCTTGGACGGACGCGGGTACTTGAACTTCGGCTCCGCCGGCACGCCGCCGTACGACAGTGAGTGCCGGACGGTGTTGCGGAAGTCGAGCGGTCCCTTACGACCGTGGCGGCGCTTCCGGGCCAGGCGAACGGCCAGCTTGCGGGTGAGCGGATAGATGGCGCGCCGCAACATGGTCAGCTCCTCACGCGATGCGTGCATGAAGTCGACCTCTTCGGGGAGGGGCTTACGGAGCGTCTTGGCCATGGCCTCGGCGCCGCGATCGGCCACGAGGCGGCGGCGGATCTCGGCCTCGACCTCCTTCTTCATCTTGTCGATGCGGTCCTCGTACTCGTCCTTGGCCAAGCGCTCCTCGAGGTCGGTCATCCCGCCGTCGGCTTCGTTCTGCGCTTCCTGCATGAGCCGCTCGAGGACGCCGTCGAGATCGAGATTCCGCAGCGTCCGGTAGAGGTAGTAGGTGCCACCGACGGGCCGGCCCGGCTCCATGCCCGAGAATCGCTGCACAGCTTGGCGGGCGATGGCGCGCATCATCGCCTCGTCGGCGTTCAACATGGCCTTGTAGAGCATCTCGGCCAGCTCTTCGGGGGTCATCCCCTCCATCCCGCCGCCCTGCTGATTCTGCTGCTGGCCCATCATCTCGGCGATCATCTCGGCGAGCTTCTCGTCGTCGGCATCGAGGTCGCTGATCTTGTAATGCGCACCACGCATCGAGAAATACACCTCGAAGACCGTCTCGAAGGTCTTCCAGTGCCCGTTGTTCTTCACGAGGGTTGCGGCGAGCGCGTACTTGAAGGCGTCGCGATCCTCGAGCGGGATGTGTTTGATCGCCTCCATGGCGTCGAGGTTCTCGGTCAACGACACCGGAAGGCCGGCGTTGCGGAGTTCGACGATGAAGCCGGCGAGCAGGTCGAGCATCAGGGAAACTCCGAGCTACCGGGAGCCGTTGGTGCTGAGTTCCTTGGTGGCCTTGGTGATGTCCGACTGGTACTTCAACAGGATGTGCAGGGTGTCCTTGGCCTGCTCGGCATCGATGTTCTCGATGCCCAACAACACCAGGGTGCGCGCCCAGTCGAGGGTCTCCGAGACCGAAGGGTGCTTCTTGAGTTCCATCGAACGGATCGAGCGGACGATGCGCACGATCTGATCGGCCAGGTGATCGCTGACGTCCGGCACGCGAGTGAGAACGATCTCCTTCTCGCGCTCGAGGGTCGGGTAGTCGAGATGGAGGTAGAGGCAGCGGCGCTTCAGGGCTTCGGAGAGCTCACGGGTGTTGTTCGAGGTGAGGAACACCAGAGGGATCTGCTTGGCCTCGATGGTGCCGAGTTCGGGGATCGAGACCTGGTAGTCGGAGAGGATCTCGAGCAGCAGTGCTTCGGTCTCGACCTCGACGCGGTCGACCTCGTCGATGAGCAGCACGACCGGCTCGGTCGCCGTGATGGCTTCGAGCAGGGGTCGGGTCAGCAGGAACTCGTCGGAGAAGATGTCCTCCTCGATCTCCGTCCACTTCCCGTTGCCGCCCTCCTCGACCACCCGCTGGGCCTGAATGCGGAGCAGTTGCTTCTTGTAGTTCCACTCATACAGGGCCTTCGACTCGTCGAGGCCCTCGTAGCACTGCAGACGGATCAGCCGGGCGCCGGTCATCTTGGCGACGCTCTTGGCCAGTTCGGTCTTGCCCGTACCAGCCGGACCCTCGACGAGGATCGGCTTCTGCAGGCGATCCGCGAGGTACACCACGCCGGAGATGCCCTCGTCGGCGAGGTAGTTCACGCTCTGCAGCGACTCGCGGACGGCGGGGACGGACTCGAACCGGTGGTCTGCCATCGAGGCAGCCTAACGGTGAACTTGACCGCGCGGTCAAGTGAGATCAGCGGTCACGTACCAGTGCGATACGAGGCGGCGTCGGGAGCGCCAGCGAGCAGCCGCCACTCGAGCGGCAAGGCCTTGGCCCGGAGGGCGGCGCCGCAGAGCGAGAGCGTGTTAACGGATCTGGCCGCTGCCGGTGACGACGTACTTGGTGGTCGTCAGCTCGCGAAGCCCCATCGGGCCACGGGCGTGGAGCTTTTGGGTGGAGATGCCGATCTCGGCGCCGAAACCGAACTCGCCGCCGTCGACGAAGCGGGTGGAGGCGTTCACGACGACGGCCGCGGCGTCGACCTCGCGCGTAAAGCGCTGGGCAGCGGCGAGGTCACTGGTCACGATCGCCTCGCTGTGCCCCGATCCGTGGCGGTTCACGTGCTCGATGGCGGCGTCGAGCGAGCTGACGATCGCGACACTCATTTTGAGGTCGAGGTACTCCCGCCCCCAGTCGTCTTCCTCCGCTACGCCGATCGACGGCAGCAACCGGCGCGCCGCTTCGTCGCCGACGAGCTCGACGTCCTCGAGGACGTGCTCGGAAGCGGCAAGAAAGTCTTCAGCAATGTCGGCGTGCAGCACCAGCGACTCGGCGGCGTTGCACACCGAGGGGCGCGACGTCTTCGCGTTGCGCACGATCGACAGCGCCATGTGCAGATCGGCCGATGCGTCGACGTACACATGACAATTGCCGTCGCCGTCGATGACGTACGGGACGGTGGCGTTCTCGAGGATGGCGGCGATGAGCGATGCCCCTCCCCTTGGGATGAGGCAATCGATGATGCCTCGGAGGCGCATGAACTCGACCGCTGATTCGCGTGACGTGTCCTCCACCAACACGAGGGAGTCCTCAGGGAGCCCGGACGTGGCGAACCCTTCCCGCAGAACGGCTGCGATCGCTTGATTCGACGTGATCGCCGCCGACGAGCCCCGGAGGAAGGCGGCGTTGCCCGACTTCACGCAGAGGGCTGCGGCGTCACTGGTGACGTTCGGCCGGTTCTCGTAGATGATGCCCACGACGCCTAGAGGTACGCGGACCTTGTCGATGTGGATGCCATTGGGGCGGGTCCAGCCCTCGACGACCTGCCCCACCGGATCGGCCAGCGCGGCCACGTCCCGCAGGCCGACGGCCATGGCTGCGACCCGGTGCTCGTCCAAGCGGAGACGGTCGATCACCGTCGGGCTCGTGTCGGCTCGCTCAGCCCGTTCGACATCGAGACGGTTGGCTTCGAGTACGTCGGCGGTGCGTTGCACGAGCAGGTCGGCCGCCGTCAACAAACCTGCGTCCTTGGCCGACGTCGAGGCGAGGGCCAAGGGGCGAGCGGCGGCCTTGGCCCGTCGTCCGAGGTCTGCGAGGCTGGCTTGCGTGGACGCCATGCACCCAATCTACCGGCGCCATTGAGCGTCAAGGCCGGCCTCGCCGCCGTGCTCATGCTGGTGGTCACGGGTGCGTGCAGACCCTCCGAACCTGCGCCTCCCGACCGTCTGATGGCGTGCGAGATCGTGGGCAGAACGGAGATCGCCCGCATCCTCGAGCGTCGCGTCGAGGCACCGGCCGAGAGTTCAGGAGCCGCCACCGACAACCTGGCCGGACGCAGCGGATGCGCCTGGTCGAGCTCGGACGCGCGCATGGCAGTGCTGATCGAACTCGTTCGCACCGGTGACATGGCCACATCGGTACGCCGCACGGGGTTCAGCGCGGCCGCCCGCTTCGCCGCCGTGGAAAACGAACATCCGGACGCGGACGAGCCCGCCATCGACGGAGCGGAGGCCATCTACGTCGAGGAGACGGCGTCTCTGCACGTGCTGGCCGGCCGCTCGTACGTGACCATCGAGGTGGCGGCGACTCCCCCGTCGATCGTCCGGTCCATCGCCGTCGACCTCGGTACGAGTGCCGTTGCCCGGCTCTCCCAGACCGACGCGACAGACTGAGCAACCCATGAACGATCTGCTCGAGATGCCGGTTCGACGGTTCATCGAGGAGTTGTCCCCCGTTCTCGCCAGGATCGCCGACGAGGTCGTGCCCGGTCTCCCCGGTGACAAGCCGCCGAT
>JBKJLU010000226.1:0-4933 GCA_046596815.1 Acidimicrobiales bacterium
CTCGGAGGACCCGCTGCTGCTCGTGCGCGACCTCGAGATCTCCTACGGCAAGACGCAGGTGCTCTTCGGCGTCGACTTCCATGTGGAGCGCGGCGAGATGGTCGCCCTCCTCGGCACCAACGGCGCCGGCAAGTCCACGCTGCTGGCCGCCATCACCGGTCTGGCCCGGCCACAGGCGGGCTCGGTGTGCTTCGACGGCACCGACGTCACCGGGCACCATCCCACCGAGACCGTCGCCCAGGGCATGGTCCTGATGCCCGGTGGCAAAGGGGTTTTCCCTACCCTCACCGTGGCCGAGAACCTCCAGCTGGCGGGATGGCTGTTCCCGAAGGACCCCGAGCACGTGGCGACCACCACCGAGCAGGTCCTCGATCACTTCCCCGTGCTGCGCGATCGCTGGGACCAGAAGGCCGGGAACCTCTCCGGCGGCGAGCAGCAGATGCTCACCCTGAGCCAGGCCTTCATCGCCAAGCCGAAGCTGCTCATGATCGACGAGCTCAGCCTCGGACTGGCGCCGGTCATCGTCGAGCAACTGCTCGGCATCGTCCGGGACATCCACGCATCGGGTACCACCATCATCTTGGTGGAGCAGTCGGTGAACGTGGCCATGACGCTGGCCAAGCGGGCCGTGTTCATGGAGAAGGGCGAGGTGCGTTTCGACGGGCCGACGTCCGAACTGCTGGCCCGCCCCGACGTGCTGCGGGCCGTCTTCCTGCAGGGCACCAAGGGCGCGGCGGCCGCCAAGGTCGACACCGAACCCCTCCACCTGCAGACCCGCGCCTATCAGCAGCACTGCGATTCATGCGGCAGCGAGCGTCACGAGATCGTCCGCACGGAAGACCTCTCGGTCGCCTTCGGCGGGATCCGCGCCGTTTCCGACGTCGACCTCACCGTGAAGCAAGGCGAGATCCTCGGCATCATCGGCCCGAACGGGGCCGGCAAGACGACGCTGTTCGACCTCATTTCTGGTTTCCTTGTTCCTACCGCCGGGCGCATCTTCCTCAATGGAGAAGACGTCACCTCCAAGGCACCCGACCAGCGGGCGTTGCTCGGTCTCGGCCGGTCGTTCCAGGACGCTCGCCTCTTCCCATCGCTGACGGTGCGCGAGTGCATCGGCACCGCCCTCGAGCGCCACATCAAGGTGAAGGACGCCGTCGCCACGGCCGTGCTGTCGCCGGCCAGCAAGGCGTCCGAGCGATGGGTGACCGAGGAGGTCGACCGCCTGATCGAGCTGCTGAACCTCGAGGCGTTCGCCGACAAGTTCATCTCCGAGCTGTCGACCGGTTCGCGCCGCGTCGTCGACCTCGCCTGCTGCGTCGCCCATGACCCGCAGATCCTCCTCCTCGACGAGCCGTCATCCGGCATCGCCCAGCGCGAGACCGAGGCCCTGGCCCCGCTCCTGCTCGAGCTGCGCGATCGCACCGGTACGGCAATGGTCGTGATCGAACACGACATGCCGCTCATCCAGGGCATCTCCGATCGGATGATGGCCCTCGAACTCGGCCGGGTGCTCACGGAGGGATCGGCGCAGGAGGTCATCAACGATCCGCGCGTCGTCAGCTCGTACCTCGGCGGCAGCGAGATCGTCATCAATCGCTCGGGCACGTTGTCGGTCGAACACGCCGAGGAGGCACCGGCCCGCCGTCGCCGTCGCGGCCCGTCTGCGCTCGTCGCCGACGACCTCGACACCATGGCGCACACGACCAACGGGAGCGCGAAGTGAAGCGGATCATCGGTCTCCTGGCGCTGACGGTCGCCGTCGTCGCCCTCGTCCCCCATTCGGCGACGGCCGCGGTGTCGGCGGTGGCCTACTTCACGAGGAACCCCAACCCCGCCGCCGCCCCGCCCACCGGGGGCATCGAAGTCGCCAACGGCCCGGACGGCATCATCAGCACCGGTGCGGTACGAGCGGTCGAGGACGGGTCGACCATCGCCTCGGCGATCCTCAATCTCCCGCCCTCGGGCAGCGGGCTCAACGCCGCCGCCATCGCCCTTCGGGCCTGCCCGGCCCTCGGCGCCTTCAAGGCCGGGAAGGGCACGCTGGCGGAGGCCCCGAAGGCCGACTGTGAAACCGCCTTCGTGGCGTTGGTGAAGGATGGCACCGGCGTGTATTCGGCCGACGTCACCTCGCTGTTGAAGGGTGCGACCCCGGCGGTGGCCATCGTCCCCGCCGCCGGCGCCGGCGTGTTCCAGCAGGCGTTCGGGCCCCCGTCGCTCGACGTCGAGGTGAGCAAATCCGGCTCCAGCGCCGGCGCTGGAGCCGGCGACTTCGATGCCAGCGAGTTCGGTGGCTCGAATGGTGGATCTTCCGACTCGACCTCGTCGAGTGGAGGTGGGAGTGATGCCAGCAACTTCGATTCCGGCAGCAGCTTCTCCGGCTCTGACAGCGGCTCGGGGTCGAGCAGCCCGAGCCGGTTCTCCGGCACGCCGAGCGTCGGCTTCGACTCGGGGAGCGGCAGTTCGTTCGGCTCGACCACCTTCAACTCCCCGGGAGCACCCATCGACGCCGCCGCCGCTCCGGTGGTCGGCTTCGCGCCGGACGACGCCGCCGCCGCTGCGGCCGACGCCGGAGGTGCGGCCCTCCCGACCCGCCAGCGCCTCCAGGCCCGGACGGCCAGCGCCAGCGATTCGGGCGGCGGCTGGGCGCAGTTCGTGTTCTTCGCGGTGACTGCCCTCGTGTTCGGAGTGGGCGCCGGCTTCGGCCGCCACCGCTTCGTCACCGCCCGCGCCTGACGACGACCGGCGACCGGCGACGCGTCAGTCGCTGAAGCCGATGCCGCTTCCGTTCTCGACCATGGTGAGGCTGCGGGCGATGGCGACCAGGTCGTCGAGGCTGACCGAGCCGTAGATGCGGAGGTAGCGACCCGACCCGAGGAGCGCACGGACTTCGCCGCCGAAGGTGCCGGGCAGGAGTTCGCCCGTGCCGATGGCGGGCCCGAGGTCGACATCGGGAAGGCGGTCGTCGGGTGACCACGGGTCGCTGAGGTCGAGCACGCCTCCGCGCTCGACGAAGACGGCGTCCGGTCCAGACTCGTAGACGTCGGTGGTGGAGGCGGTCACCTTCCCCCGCTTGTCGACGTCGGTGAGCCCGGGATTCGGCGGCACGACCGTGTACCGACCGCGATGAGTGAATCCCGCGGGTGGAACCGGGATCTCGAGGAAGGGTCCGGCCGGCTGGGCGGTCGGCTCCGACGCCACGTTGCGGCCCCCGCCCTTGTCGATGGGAAGGGTCACCTCGCGCGGCAATTGCTGGACGTCCGACTCGGTGACGCCACCCTCCTGGACGCGGACGGCGACGCGCTGGCGGACCGGCGTTCCCCCGCTGACCTGCCACTCCTCCAGGACCAATCCGACGGCATCGATGCACACGTCGATGTAGTCCTGCTCGTTCGGAGCGACGAAGGTCGTGGCGGCCAGACCGTCACCGAAGCGCCACACCTGGCATCGGCGCCCTGCGATTTGCCGCACCTCCCTTCGCTCGACGAGGTCGAGCTCTTCGGCCTCGAGCATCGCCGACGCCGGTCGTTGTCCACCGAGAAACGGCGGAACCTCCAACACCGTCGTCGGCTGGGTGGCGGATCGGGTCGCCAGGACACCGAACCCAAACTCCCGCTCGCTGAGGCGCTTCGTCGTGCCCTCCGACCCGAGGGCCTCGGTGCGCGAGGCGAAGGGGCTCACGGCCCGGAGAAGTTCGGTCGTGACCGAGCTGGAGACGGTGACCCGATAGCGGATCTCGTGGGACGCAGGGAACTCGCCGAAGGCCCAGGTCGGGTCGGCCGGGCCGACCTCCAGGGAGCCAGTCCGCCGGAGGGCCGTCGGCTCGGTCGCCGGCTCGTCGTCGCCGCCCACGGCGTCGACGCCGGCGAAGACGGCACCGCCGACGGCCAGCAGGGCCAGGGCCTTCAGGGGCCAGGCGATCTGCGGGTCGCGTCGCCTGGAAGAGGGCATGGCGGAAGCGTATGGCCGGTTGGCGGCGGGGCTACCCCGCCGGCTTCTGGCTGCACGACCCGCATGCCTTGTTGGGGAAGTCGTGCTTGTGCCCGTCCTGGGCGTGGGGCACGGTCGCCGGGCCACCGGGCGGGTTGTCGCTGGTATAGACCGACTGGCCCCCGCTGTCGCCGAAGATCATCGGATCCTTGGCCGGCCACGTGCCGGCGAAGTACCGAGCGCCCTGCTCGGCCTTCACCAGGATGCCGGCGCCGTCCTTGCCTGTCTCGTCTTTGCCCGTGCCCTGCGGGTCCCAGAAGACCTCGGTGAAGTCCTTGATGGCGTTGGGTGACTCGCGGGTGAAGAAGACGAGCGGGGCCGACGCCTTACCGCCGGACTTGGGATAGCCGAAGAGGCCCCTGGCGAAGCTGTTGTTGGTGAGGTTCGGACCGGCCATGTGGATGCCGTTGAAGATCAGTTGCACCGGCGCCTGGTACACGTTGATGCCAACGCCCTCGTCGCCGCGGCTCGCACCCGGCATGCCGTGGTGGTACGCCTGGTAGCCCGATGACGTCGAGACGTCGACGTGGAAGACCCACAACGGCGAGACACCGAAGGCGTGTGACCACTGCGCCTGGTCGTACGTGCGTCCGAAGAACGACGTGTCGATGAGGGCGGTGCCGCTGATGAACCACTCCGGGAAGTAGCCCTGGCGGGTGGCCTCCTTGGTGATGAAGACCGGATAGAGCGGGTCACCGATGATGAGGAGGTTCGACACGCCGGCCGCCTTCATCTTGGTGATCATGCCCTCGGAGTGCCCGCCGGCGTTCTCCAACTGGTAGAGGTAGCCCACGTCGGTGGTGAGCTGCACGCCGTACCTGGCGAGCTCCCTGACGTAGACGTCCCTGGCCTTCTTGTAGTCGGGGTCGGCCCGGCCGTCGCGGCCCTCGTAGTAGATGAGGCCGAACTTCCGTGGGTTCTTCTGCATGACGCCCGTCGGGTCACC
>JBKJLU010000309.1:0-4090 GCA_046596815.1 Acidimicrobiales bacterium
TCGGCTTGTTCAGGGTGATGGCGCCGGTCGAGCCGAAGAACTCGGCATCGCCGAAGGTGAAGACGCCACCGTCGGTCGCGAAGAGCCAGTAGCCCTTGCCCGTGGGGGTGGCCACCATGGCCACGATCGGCTTGTTGAGCGTGATGTCGCCGGTCGAGCCGAGGAAGGCGGCGTCGCCGAAGGTGAAGATGCCACCATCTGAGGCGACCAGCCAGTAGCCCTCGCCCGTGGGCGTGGTCTCGGCGCCCACGATGGGCTGGTTGAGCTTGATGTCTCCGGTCGAGCCCTTGAACTCGGAGTCCCCGAAGTTGAAGATGCCGCCGTCCGTGGCGACGAAGAAATAGCCGTCGCCGAGGGTACCCTGCTTGGAAACCTTGCCTTCTGCGGTCGCGGGCGCACCCGGGACGAATGTCAGTACGGCTGCGAGCAGTGCGGCGACGATGGCGCCGCTCACCCCCCGCCACCCAAGACCGCTGTGCGGCCTCGCGCGAAACGTCATTCAGTTCCTCCTGTTGTCGGCCGCCCGCCCCGGCGCGCACCTCTTTGTGCCTCTGCACTATGCCCCGAATCGGGCCAACGCGATGTGAACGGCGATCAGAACGAAGGGTGTCAGGCGGGTACGGAAGGCCTGGTGGCGGCCATCCCCGGTCGCTCGGGACGAGCGAGGCGAGCGGCGCCGACGGTGAAGGCGGCGATCCACGCCACGACCACCACGAGGAGCAATCCGTACACGAACCAGGCCACGAATTGATCGTTGGGCCGGGTCTCGCGCAGGAGGTACTTCGTCTCCGATGCAAAGGCCTGAGTGCGGTCGATGGCTGAGATCTCCGACTCGTCGATTTCGGGGTCCGCCGGGAGGAAGACGGGAACGGCCATCAGTTCGCCTCCCCGATGCAGCCGGATCAAGGTCTTCCACTTGCCATCGACCGGGACCGGCTGGCGGGTCCGGTAGTGCCCAGCACCGATCCGATCGAGGTCGGCCAGCACCAGGCCGCCGCCCTGCCACGCGGACACCTGGAACCAGCGAGCTTCGTCGGCGGCGTCGGGGGGAGTGAGGCGGACATCGACGAAGGCTTGGTCGTAGGGATCGGCCAGGGGCGTCTCGCCCTGTGCCTCCACCGGCTGGATCGAAACGGCAGCCTGCACGTCGCCGACCGAGCGGGACATGGGCAGGGCCAGGGTGACGAGCACGACCGTTCCCGCAAGGGCGACGACGAGCCGACTCGGGTTGGTCGTCGCCTCTTGGACCTCGCTCTGTCCGGCGGCGCGAGCGAAGGCAAGACCGACGAGTGCGGCGGCAACGGCGGCGACGGTGCCGAGGAGAACGGCGTCGGGCAGCAGGTTGGCGTTCCAGGGCTGGTAAGCGTTCTGATTCCAGGCCCACTCGCCGGCCAGACCGAACGTGCCGATGCCCAATCCGGAAGCGACGGCGAAGCGGATGGTGCGACGGGTTCCCAAGGCGAAGGCCACCAGTTCGACCACGAGCGCCGAGACGACGAACAGGCCGGCGTCGCGCGTCTCGACCGGTCCGGCCGTGTCCCCGCCGAGGCTCAGTGCGTTGGTGGTCATGAGGATCACGTTGACGACGGTGATGCCGAGGCCCCAGAACCGACCATGCACCAGACGGATGGCGACGAGGGCGAATCCGGAGGCGATGCAGAGGATCAAGGGATGGAAGATCTGCTGGAACTGCGGCACGCCGAACGAGAACTCACCGAGCGGAGCGCTCAGCCCCTGAAGGGTGAGCCAGGCGGCGACGACGAGCATGCCGCGGCCCCAGCGGGACTGGGTGGGGCGCACGCCGGCTTCGGCGAGCACGAGCCAGCTGGCCAGGCCGCTGAAGGAGGCACCGAGGATCATCAACATGTGGGTCGGGCTCCACATGGTGACGTCGACCCCGTAGGTCTGGTGCCAGATCTCGTCGAGGGGGAAGCCCAGCAACGCGGCCCCGCCGAGGGCGAGCAGCGGCAGGGTCGACCACGGGATCCGGACGGCTTTCCACCGCAATCCCGTGTCGACCTGCTGCAGGCTGGCGTAGGCGACGCCCACCAATCCGGCCAGGAAGATGAAGCCGAGGCCGAGGACGATGGAGGTGTGGGGCGCGGTGAAGAGGGCGTCGTCGCGACCGAGGGTGATGTGCCAGGCGACGTCGCTGTAGAAGCCTTCGCCGGCGACGAGCAGGCCGTAGAGGCTGAGCCCGACGGTGGCGGCCGCCCATCCGGGCACCTTGGTGAGGCGTTCGAGGGCGTTCGGGGTGCGGAGAAAGAAAGCCGCGACCTTCGAGTCGACGTTGCCGCTCCGCCCGAAGGCGACCAGCGCAGCGACGATCACGGCGAAGGCGATCAGCAGCGTGGTGAGCGCCGACCAACTGGCCAACTCGCTGCCGCTGCCCTCGATCTCGGCGATCAGGATTGCCGGTGCGTTCATCGGTCGTTCCTCTCGGTCTCGAGGCCGATGCCGGCCATGCCACCCCACAACAATCCCGCCACGTACTCCACCAGTTGGGCCCGCGACATCGTCTGTCGCTCGAGCCACCAGTCGCCGGCGGCGTGCACCATGCCGACGATGCCGTGGGCCAAGGGCTCGGCCCCTCCGCTGTCGAGGTGGGCCGCCCGGAGCTGCGCGCCGAGCACGAGCGCGACCTGGTTCCCCACCTGGCGCAGGAAGTTTCCGACCGACAACTCGTCGTCCGGATCGCTGGCGATGAGACGGCGGACCAGGAAGCGGTAGACCTCGGGGTCGCGCTCGACGAACTCGAGGTAGGCGTCGATCGTCTTCTCGAGCGTTTCCCGCGGCGCGTTCCCGGCGATGAGCGCCGAGGCGAGGGTCGACTGGAGGCCTTCGGCGAACCTCGTCGCCAGCGCCCCGGTCATGCCGTCGCGGTGACCGAAGTGGCGGTAGAGGATGGGTTTCGTGACCCCGGCGGCCTTGGCCAGATCTTCCATGCTGACCGCAGGACCGTGCTTGCGAATGGCGTTCACGGCGGCGTCGAGGAGCTCGTCTCGTCGGGCCTGGCGTTCTTCTTCGGTCGGTTCTCGTCGTCCCACGGGGCTTAGGTTACCGCGAGTAACGATTCCTCGTCAGGGATCTGAGGACGCGTCCTGATCGAAGGGTGGCGCCGGGTCGAGCCGGCGGCGGCGGCGCTGCGATTCGATGAGCACGACGATGACGGCGAGCGCGGCGGTGATGGCCACGGCGACGGATGCCAGGTTGCGCAGGTTGGTCTGTTCACTCGACGCCTCGATGACGGTCTGTTGGCCGTAGCGCGCCCGCCTGGTCGTCGCCTCGTCTCGGCCGGGCACCGCCACGGTGACGTCGAGGGTGAAGGCCTCAGCCGGCGGCGTGCCGAAGCGCTTCGCCAGTTGCGCATCGTCGACGCCGAGCGGCTCGCCATCGGGGCCGGCGAGCGCTTCTCGCAACTCGGGGTCAGTGAACGCGCCGAGCCCTTTGCGGAGGTCGACGATGCCCCGGAGCCGGGTCGTCGTCTTGGCGAACGACGCGGTCTGGCGGACCTCGAACCCTTGGAACGGCCCGTCCTTGCCGGCGAGGTCGTCGATGAGTGCCTTCGCCTCGGCTCCGTCGGCGAAGTCGTGGGACGCCGTGACCGTCAGGCCTTTCGCCTCGGTCGGCGTCGGGCCCTCGACCTTCCAACCCGCCTTCGTCAGGTCGGCAAGAGCGAGTCGTTTCTCCGGCGTCTCCCCACCGAGTTGGGCGACGGCATTTGCGTCGAGCACGGCCGTTGCGCGGACGCTGCCCCCGCCGCCGTTGTCCGCCCGGATGGCAACATCGACGTCGACCCGGCACGCCCCGGTGAGTGCGCCGAAGCCGACGACCGCCAGCGCGGCCACGGCCGCCCGGAGCGATCGGCCAGGCACACGCCGAGGCTACCGGCGCGAGCGGGCATCCCGATCACCGCTGCTCGGCGTTCGGTCGTCGTTTCGGTCGTTTGTGTTGCCCTTCCGCCACCCCTTCAGGGCGACCCCAACGGTGTTCGGGGTCTGGAAGGGCAACCTCAACGTCGAGGTCACGGACCATAAACAGACGGGGTGACCTACTTCTTCTGGTACAAGTTCGGGGGGTACGACTCGTT
>JBKJLU010000439.1:0-4947 GCA_046596815.1 Acidimicrobiales bacterium
GCCGGCGGCGTGAGCCCGTCACTCCCGGAGAAGATCGTCGCCGGCCGCAGACCGGGAAAGCGCAGCCCGCCGGCCACCTTCCGACGCCGCGCCGCGTCGCCACCGCCACCGCCACCCCCGACGGCATCGGCCAGCAGCAACAGGTCCCACAACGTCCGCCCCCGCGCCCGGTCGCCCGCACCGATCCACGGCGCCACCGCGGCAACACTCTCCACCGCGCCGCCCTGCACGGAGCCGCCCTGCACGGAGCCGCCCAGGTAGGCGAGCACCGCCGGCCCCAATCGGCCGCCGCCGGCCGTCGCCCCGACGAGCACTCGCACCGCTCCCAAGACGGGCGAGGCGGCAACCGGCGCCCCGAGCTCGACCGCCCGATCCCGCAAGGCGACCCGGTCCACGTCGCCCACCGCTCGTTCGGCGGCCAACGCCAGCACGTCCTCGGAGAACTCTCGGAACGTCGCCAGCGTCGTCGCCCTGGGACCATGAGCCGTCATGCGGCTCTCGCGGATCTCGAACCGCTCACCCTTCCGCACGACGAACGCCATAGTGGGCAAGTTACCACTACCACTGATCCCGCCAACGAGGGCCGGTTTCAGTTCTCCAGGATCGCCGCCAGCTCGGCCGAGCCGGGGGTGATCGCCCGGAGTCCAGGCACCGACCCGAACGCGGTGTCGGCCGAGACGAGGGCGTCGGCGCCGACGCCAATGGCGACTGCGGCCAACACGGCGTCGATCGCCCCCAACGCCTCATGGGCCTCGAACAACGCCAGCCCATCGCCGAGATCGTCCGCGCTGGGGCGCAGCAGTGGGGACAGCAACGTCGCGTAGCTTCGACCCTGGGCCACGGCGTCGGCTCGAGACCGCCGGCGGGCTCGAACGTGGACGAGTTCTTGGATGACCTCCACCGTGGTCGTGGCTTCGATTCTGCCCTCGCCGATCGCCGCGATCAGGCGGCGGCACGGCTCGCGCAGTGCGTGGGCCTCACCGATGGCATAGACGAGGATCGTCGTGTCGACGACGATCACCCCCGCCGCCCGCGCTGGGCGTCGAGTTCTGCCTTGAGGGCGGCAGGATCGGGCACCGGCATGGGTTCGGCGGCCAGGAGGGCGGCGGCGGCCGCGGCGCGAACTCCGAGGCGAGATGGGCGAGCTTCGAGGGGCGATAGGCGAGCTTCGAGGCGAGTTCAAGGCGGGCCAAGCCGAGTTGTTGCGCACGTTGTTCTTCGGCATGGTGGCCAGCAACGCCACCATCGTCGGCCTGGTGTTCGCCGCCGTCAAGCTCGCCTGACTCTGGCAGCGGAATCCCGCCTTCGAAGGCGGGATCTCGCTGCCAAAAGCGTTCGGTCTCAGGGCGAGGCGACGTCGTCGCCGACGACCACGATCACGTCGGCGTTGCCCACGCCGGCCACGGGAGGTGGCTCGGGCAACAGCGCCACCACCGAACCCGGCGCCGACAGCGCGTCGGCAACCGCCGCCGCCTCCGCTTCGAACCCGGGCCGGTGCCACACCGACGACGCCGCCCGCGCTCCCGTGCTCGGTCCCGGTGGTTGCACCACGAACCCGGCGGCCTTGAGTTCGTTCCCGGCCACCACCGCCGCCCCTCCCACCGACGACCCGTTGTAGAGCTTCACCTTCACCTCCGAAGCCGGACGTGCCGTCGACGGTGGCACCGCAACCACCGACGAACTGGTCGACGTCGACGAGGGCACCGCCGTGGTCGACACCTCGCGCAACGTCGACGTGGTCGTCGATGACGAGGAGCTTGCCGACGTCGAGACCTGCTCCCCGGAGTCGGGCGGCGATCCCCCCAGCGCGCCCCCGATCACCAGCCCCACGACGATGGCCACCAGCGCGATCCCGCCCCACTCGAGCGCCTTGCGGCCCACGTCGGATCGGGGGGTGAGGGCCACGAACGACGACCCTACCGACCACGCCCCCGTCGTCGACGAGGAATGGAAGGACGATGGCGGTGCCCACGCCCAGCTGATGGTGGTGGGGCTTCACCTGGCGCCATAGCGCTACAGTAGCGCTATGGCGACGATCCAAGTCCGCGAGATCCCCGAGGAGTCCTACGAGGTGCTGCGACGTCGGGCCCGCCAAGCGGGCCAGTCGATCCAGGCCTACATGCGAGACCAGATCATCGCCCTGTCCGCTCGACCCACCAAAGCCGAAGCGATAGCGATGATCGAGGGCGTCCTCGCCCGCCGCGATGGCGTCGAACCATCGGCCACGTCGATCGTCGACGATCTCGCCGCCGAACGGCGCGAGTGACCACGCTCGTCATTGACGCGTCGGCGCTCCTGTTCGTCCTTCTCGGATCCTCCATCGAGCACCGCACACTCCGCCGGCGACTCACGACCGAGGTGTGCCACGCACCCCACCTGATCGACGCCGAGGTCGGCAATGTGCTGCGACGGCAGGTCTTGCGGGGCGAACTGTCGCCGGCCGACGCCGAGCAACTTCTGGTCGCGGCAGGGCCGCTCATCGACCACCGCCATGACATGACCGAAAGTCTCGGGCTCTCCGCCTGGGCGCTCCGCGAGAACCTCACCTTCGACGACGCCCTCTACGCCGCCCTGGCCAACCTGGTGTCGGCCCCCCTCGTCACCGCCGACGCCCGCTTGGCCCGCTCACCCGGTCTTCCCTGCACCGTCGAGCTCATCGGCTCGACCTGAGCGCGCGACGATCGACATCGCCGCCGAGCGCGCCGACTGAACCCCGGCTTGCTCGGGCCCGGCGTCTCTGAAGTTGTCAAGGAACGATCGGATCGCCGTGGTGGACGACGGCGCCGCCTGTTGGGTGGCAGCGGACACAGACGCGTTCGCACCGGCCAGCGCAGAGCGGTTCCGACAGGGACGTCACGAGTCGGAGTACTTCGACCCCGCGCGCCCCGTCGACAATAGGTACGAGCCGAGCCGATCCATCGTCAGCCTCATGGCGACTCGATTTGGGTCGAACGTTGACATCGCCTTCTCCAGCGGTAAAGTGATCTCTCGAAGACCCCGGAACCGTCCCTGCTTCGGCAGACGGCCGGGGTTTCGCCCTTTCTCCGGAGCCATACGGCAGACCACCGGTAGGTGGTCGTCAAAGTACTTTGGAGCCAATCGGCCACTTGGGCCAGTGTGCGAATCCGATTGCTCCTTGGTGGGCTGGGCCATATCGCCGACACGATCGACCAGCTTCCTGAGACTCGAGCGCCGCTCACCGCCTCCGAGGCGCCTCGTCGGCAACGTCATGGTCGACACGCTGCCCGCGCTCCCGGCCCTGCTTGGACCGGCCGGTCCCGCTTGGACCGGGCGGTCCCGCGGGACCGCCTCCGAGCGAAATCCCCGGCCTCAGCCGGCCACCGCCACCCATCCCGCCGGCCCGGTCACCACCGGTGGCCGACAGGCCGACCGACCGCCGAAGAGGCAAGACCGCCGGCCGCCGACTGATGCGGACACGCGTCGAAGCGGCCCGACCCCGCAGGTCGAGCCCGAAAACCGCGGAGAGCCGGCGTCAGTTGGGAGAAGCAGGTTCGAGTCGACCGACGCGCTCGTCGATGGCGACAAGCGCGTCGAGGTAGACGCCGAGCGCCCAGTTGCTCATCGGCTCGCCGCCGGCGAGACCACGGATGGAGGCACCGCCCTCGGCCGCGGCACCGACACCGAACGCCGCGGCACGGTTGGCGGCGACGACCTCGCCGCCGTTGCGCACCCGCACGTCGCTCACGGCCCGCAGCGGCGGCCGCCCGTCGGGTGGGATGAGCACCAGCTGACCGTCGACGCCGAGGACGGCCTTCCATCCGCCGTCGTGCACCATCCGATGGTGGCGTTTGCACAGCGGCCGGATGTTGTCGAGGTCGGTGCGTCCGCCCTTCGACCACCACTCGAGGTGATGGAAGTCGCAGTCCTTGGACTTGACGCCGCACCCGTGCCACGCGCACCGGGCGTGCTGGGCCATCAGCGCCCGCTTCTGGTTGATGGTCACCGTGCGAGCCATGCGGCCCAGGTCGAGAGGGCGGCCGGTGGTGCCGTCGTCGAGCATCGCCTGGAGGAGGGCTTCGCAACCGAGGCGCTGCAACACCCGCGGGTGGATGACCGAGCCGTTGGCCAGCTCGACCTGGCCGTCGTCTCGGACGAACGCACCGGCGTCGCTCACGTGAGTGATGAGCAGGTGGATGCCGCCGTCGACGTCGCCGCGCTCGGCGTTCACGAGGCCCCGCCGCAACACCAACAGGATCGAGTCGAGGCGCCCCTGCGGGCCTCGCACCGGTTCCTTGGTCTTGTTCCACAGCTGGCGGCGGCCGTAGTCGAGAGCGGCGTCGATGATCTCGCCGTCCTCGGGGGGCGAGACGATCTCGGTGTGGTGCAACCCGTTGCCGTCGACCCACGTCGTCACCCCGCAACGGGCCCGCCGCTCCTCCTCGTCGGCGACGGTGATCGGCCGCTCGAGGACTCGGGCGTAGGAGCCGACGACCCGGTCGAGTTGGGCGGCGGTCAACGTCGTGGCCAGCTCCAACAGGAGTTCCTCGTTGTCGGCGGTGGCGACCCGGCACACGGCCCGCACCTTCGAATACGACAACCGCCCCTCACCGAAAGCAGCGGCGATCAACGGCACCGACGCCAACGCCCGCGCCACCCGGGCGTGCTCGCGGGCCGTGCGTCCGTCGAGACCGCAGTAGTGACCCAACCAGGCGGCCAACGACGCCAAACCGTCGGACGCCCACCCCTCGAGCTCGTCGAACTCGCCCACCCACTCGAACCACCGCCCCTGGAACGCAGCCAGATCGGCTGCGCCTCCGATGATGCGCCGTCGCAACTCGTCAACCGTCGTTCCCACACCCTGGATCGCGTACATGAACAAAGCAAAACACGGACCTGTGACAAGAACGCGTTTCAGGCCGAAGGAGCGACGTTCATCTCCTCGGGCGTGGGCGGATCGTCGAGTTCGACGACGCCGGCGCCGGTTCC
>JBKJLU010000019.1:0-3587 GCA_046596815.1 Acidimicrobiales bacterium
CCCGCCGTGCTCGCGGGCATCACGATCGTCGCCGTTGGCAACCTCGCCACGGCGGCGGCGCCGGCGCTCGCCGTCGCCTTCGCCACCCAAATGGTGAGGGGCGGCGGCATCGCCCTCCTCACCATTTGGGTGGCGAAGGCGACTGCCAGCGCCGGCGCCGCCGCCGTGGCGAGGTTGCCGACGGCGACGATCGTGAGGCCCGCGAGCACGGCGGGGAGCGACCGGATGCGCCGTCCCCACCGGGCGACCGCCAGCAATCCCAGCACGAGCCCGACCGACGCCGCCGCCAGCAGCACCCCCGTCCCCGTCGGACCGGCGCCGAGATCGTCGCGGGCGAGGAACACCAGGATCAGATCGTCCGATGCGCCGGCCAGCACGCTGATCCAGAAGCCGAGGGCGAGGGCCCGCAGCACCGGCGTGCGCCACAGATGGCGCAGCCCCTCGAGGGCGTCCGCCCGCATCGTCGCCGGCTCGATCGGCGCCCGCGGCCACGACAGCGTCGCCAGCAACGGCACGATCAACAGGAACGTCGCCGCGTCCGCCCAGAGCACAGCCCGCACGCCGATCGCCGCGAACAACAGGCCGGCCAGGGCGGGACCGAAGATCGTCCCCAGCTCCCGAGCGCCGCCGAGCAATCCGTTGGCCGCCGGCAGGTCGGCGTCGTCGACGAGTGCCGGCACCGCCGCGCCCATGGCTGGTGACGACACCGCCGCGAAGGTCGCCCGCACGAACATCAGCGCGAACAACGCGAACAAGCCGGGCAACGTCAGCGCCACCGCAGCCATCACCGCCGCCTGAGCGACGGCGCACACGATCAAGAGCCGCCGCCCGGCGAACCGGTCGGCCATGGCACCGAGCCAGGGGGAGAGCAGGGGCGGCAGCGACTCGGCGATGAGCACGGTGGCCACCGCCGTCGCCGTCCCCTGAACCCGCTGGAGGTGCAGGACGAGGGCCACCGTGCCCATGGCGTCTCCCAGCGGCGAGATGACCTCGGCCGCCGCCAGGCGGGCAAACGCCGGCGACCTCCGCAGCAGCCCGTTTCGTGGCATGGGCGACATCCTCGTTCTTGTCTCACCCCCTCCGTAGGCTCAATTTCATGGCCCGCACCCGCACCGTTCATCGCTGCACCGAGTGCGGGTCGGGGCCGCCGCAGTGGGTGGGCCGGTGTCCAGGGTGCAGCGGCTGGAACACCCTGGTCGAAGAGATCGAAGACGTCCGACCCGCCGCGGGTGCGATCCACCGCCGTTCGTCGAGCGGCCCAAGAGAGCGGCCTGTGCCCATCCTCGAGGTCGACGCCTCCGAGTGGGCGGCCCGACCGACCGGCATCGGCGAACTCGACCGGGTGCTCGGCGGCGGTCTGGTGCCCGGGTCGGTGACCCTCGTCGGCGGCGAACCCGGCATCGGCAAGTCGACCCTGCTGTTGCAGGCCCTCGGGTCGATGGCGGCCACGGGCTCGCGGGGTCTGCTCGTGTCGGCCGAGGAGAGCAAACAACAGGTGCGCCTCCGGGCCGAGCGCCTTGGGGTGCTCGACGCCCGCATCCTGCTGCTGTCCGAGACGTCGCTTCCCGACATCGTCCGGGCCGTCGACGAGGTCGGCCCAGACTCGTTGGTCGTCGACTCCATCCAGACCGTCTTCGACCCTGAACTGGGGTCGGCGCCGGGCTCGGTCGCCCAGGTGCGCGAGTGCGCACACCAGCTGGTGCAGTTGGCCAAGGCGAAGGCCATGGCCACCGTGCTCGTCGGTCACGTCACCAAAGAGGGTGCCCTGGCCGGACCGCGTGTGCTCGAGCACGTCGTCGACACCGTCCTGTCGTTCGAGGGCGACCGTCACCATGCCCTGCGCCTGTTGCGGGCGGCCAAGCACCGCTTCGGCTCGACCGAAGAGCTGGGCCTGTTCGAGATGGGGGAGCAGGGGCTCCAAGGGGTGCCCGATCCGAGCGGGCTCTTCTTGGGCGACCGCACCTCGGGCGTGCCCGGGTCGGTCGTGCTGCCGGCCATGGAGGGGCACCGTCCGCTGCTCGTCGAAGTGCAGGCCCTCATCGCGCCGACGACCTTGGCGATGCCCCGGCGGTCGGCCCAGGGTCTCGACCAGGGCCGCCTCTCGATGTTGTTGGCCGTCCTCGACCGCCGCGCCGGCATGTCGTTCACGGGCGCCGACGTCTACGTCTCGGCCGTCGGCGGGGTGCGCATCAACGAACCGGGGGCCGACCTTGCCGTGGTCCTCGCCCTCGCCTCGTCGCTCACCGGCATCTCGTTGGCCCCCGGCCTCGTCGCCTGCGGTGAGGTCGGCCTCGGGGGCGAGCTCCGCCAGGTCGGCCAGACCTCCCGCCGTCTGTCCGAAGCCGCCCGCCTCGGCTTCACCGAGGCCATCGTCCCGGCATCGGCCCCCGAGGGCCCCGCCGGCCTCCGCCTCCACCGGGTCGGCTCCCTCGCCGAAGCCATCGGCGCCGCCGGCCTTCCCGTCGCCTGAATTTCGAGGGCCCGGCCCGTTGACGCCGCCCGGTCGGTACGATTCGCTTCGATGCCGGTCCGTCGCAGCAACGTGGCGCTGATCGAGGCCCTGGCCGCGGTCGCTCCGGGACGTCCGCTGCGCGAGGGCATCGACCGCATCCTCCAGGCGAGCATGGGGGCGCTGATCGTGGTCGGCGACGGGCCCGAGGTGTTGAACATCTGCTCGGGCGGGTTTCTCATGGACGCCGAGTTCTCGCCCCAGCGCCTCTCCGAACTGGCCAAGATGGACGGCGCCATCATCCTGGCCGCCGATGCCACCCGCATCGCCCGCGCCAACGTCCACCTCGTGCCCAGTCCTGACGTGTCGACGTCGGAGACCGGCACCCGCCACCGCACGGCCGAGCGGGTGGCCCGCTCGATCGAGGTGCCCGTGATCTCGGTCTCCGAGGAACTGTCGCTCATCGCCGTCTACCGCAACGACCGCAAGCACGTCCTCGAACCCATTCCCCGGCTGCTGGCCCGGGCCAACCAGGGCCTGCAGACGCTCGAGCGTTACAAGGCCAGGCTCGACGCCGTGAGCGGATCACTGAGCGCCCTCGAGGTCGAGGACCTGGTCACCGTGCGCGACGTCGTGACCGTGCTGCAGCGGGCCGAGATGGTGCGGCGCATCGCCGAGGAGCTCGACGGCTACATCGTCGAGCTCGGTGTTGACGGCCGCCTCGTGCTGTTGCAACTCGAAGAGCTCATGGGCGGCGTCGACGACGACCGCCGCTTCGTGATCAAGGACTACTTCCGGGCCCAACCGGCCAACCTCGACCGGGCCATGGAGACGCTGTCGACACTCTCGACCGAGAGCCTGCTCGACCTCAAGGTCGTCGCCGAGGTGCTGCAACTGCCGCCCGAGGACAAGGAGCTCGATTCGGGTCTGCAGCCTCGGGGCTATCGCCTGCTGTCGAAGATCCCGCGACTTCCCGACGTGGTCGTCGACCGCATCGTCCATCGCTTCGCCAACCTGCAGAAGATCCTCCGGGCCACCACCGCCGATCTGGACGACGTCGAGGGCGTCGGCGGCACGCGCGCCCGGGCCATCAAAGAGGGGCTCACCCGGTTGGCCGAGACCTCCATCCTGGATCGGT
>JBKJLU010000032.1:0-3251 GCA_046596815.1 Acidimicrobiales bacterium
CCGCCGTCGTGTGCACCTGCATCGACGAGGAGGGCCAGGCGCGCGACGCCGCCTGGAAGTTGCGGGCCGCCCGTTCGATCTACGACCTCGCTGTCGATCGTTACGGCATCGACCCTGGCGACCTGTTCTTCGACCCGTTGGCCTTGACCCTGTCCACGGGCATGGAAGAGTCGCGGCGCGACGGCATCGAGACCCTCGAGGGCATCAAGCTCATCAAGTCCGAGCTGCCGGGAGCCAAGACGATCCTGGGGTTGTCGAACATCTCCTTCGGCCTGTCCCCCGCCATCCGCCACGTCCTCAACTCGGTGTACCTGCACGAGTGCCAGGAGGCGGGGCTCGACGCCGCCATCGTCCACGCGGCGCGCATCCTGCCGCTCAACCGACTCGATCCGAAGCACATCGAGGTGTGCCTCGACCTGATCTACGACCGTCGGCGGGCGGGCTACGACCCTCTGCAAGAGCTGCTGCGGATGTTCGAGGGCGTTTCCTCGGCGGCGTTGACCAAGGAAGACCGCTCGGGTTGGACGGTCGAGGAGCGGCTCAAGCAGCGCATCATCGACGGCGACCGCGATGGGCTCGACGACGACCTCGCCGAGGCTCTTTCCCAGAAGCCAGCCCTCGGAATCGTCAATGACGACCTGCTCGCCGGCATGAAAGTGGTCGGCGAGCTCTTCGGATCCGGGCAGATGCAGCTGCCGTTCGTGCTGCAGTCGGCCGAGACGATGAAGGCGGCGGTGCGTTACCTCGAACCTCACATGGAGAAGGCCGACCAGGGTGGCAAGGGGACGCTCGTGCTGGCCACGGTGAAGGGCGACGTCCACGACATCGGCAAGAACCTCGTCGACATCATCCTCACCAACAACGGCTACACGGTGCACAACCTCGGCATCAAGGTCGCCGTCACCGGGATGATCGACAAAGCGCTCGAAGTCGGGGCCGACGCCATCGGCATGAGCGGGTTGCTCGTGAAGTCGACGCTCATCATGCGCGAGAACCTCGAAGAGCTGAACTCCCGCGGCCTCGCCGACGTGCCCGTGCTGCTCGGGGGCGCGGCGCTGACGCGCACCTACGTCGAGCGCGACCTGCGCACGGTGTACGACGGACGCGTCTTCTACGGCAAGGACGCCTTCGAGGGTCTACGCACCATGGACCGGTTGATGGAACTCAAGAAGACGGGCGCCGTCGACGAAGCCTTCGGGCGCGAGATAGCCGAGTCCGATCGCGTGTCTCGCACCGACCGAGTGGCGGCCGAGAGGGCCGCTCTCGACCCGACGACCTTGCCGTCCCGATCGCCCGAAGTCGTCGACGACAACGGGATCTTCGTGCCTCCGTTCCTCGGATCGAAAGTGGTGAAGGGGATCTCCCTCGACGACATCGCCGCCTACATCAACGAGACCGCGCTGTTCCGCACGCAGTGGGGATTCCGGCCTGACAAGGCCAAGGGCGAGAAGGACGAAGACTTCAAGATCCGCATCCGGTCGATCCTGCGCGAGCAGCTGGCGTCGGCTCGTGCGTCGGGGGTGCTGCTGCCTCAGCTCGTGTACGGGTACTACGCCGTCAACGGCGACGGCGACGACCTCGTCGTGTGGTCGGATGTGTCACGCACGAGCGAGTTGTGCCGCTTCCACTATCCCCGCCAGACGGTCGAGCCCCATCTCTGCATCGCCGACTTCTTCCGTCCCGTGGGGTCGGGCGAGGTCGACTACGCGGCGTTCCACATCGTCACCATGGGCAACGACGTCACGGAAGCGGCTGCTGTTCTCAAGGAGCAGGACCGCTATCAGGACTACCTCTTCCTCCACGGCATCGGGGTCGAGATGACCGAGGCGCTGGCCGAGCTCTGGCACCGCCGCATCCGCGAGGAATGGGGTTTCGCCGACGAGGACGGCCCGTCGCTGGCCGGCCTCTTCCGCCAGCAATACCGCGGCGGCCGTTACTCCTGGGGTTATCCGGCGTGCCCCGACCTCGAGGACAACGAGAAGGTCGCTTCGCTGCTCGACGCCGCCCGCATCGGCGTGGACGTCTCCGAGGAGACCTCGTTCCAGTACCACCCCGAGCAGACCACTTCCGCCATCATCTGCCACCACCCCCAGGCCAAGTACTTCGTCGCGTGATCTTCGGTCTAGCTCTGCGGCGCCGCTCAGCTGGCGAGGACGGCTCGGGCGACGAGGTCGGTGCCGAAGGCGGTGAGGATGGCCAGGTACAGGAGTCCTGTGGCGGCCATGACGGCGGAGTAGGCGCGCTCTTTGAGGGCGGCCTTCGTCACGAAGGTCAACACGATGGTGGTGAGAGCGCAGGCGATCCAGAACCAGCCGAGGATGCCGCCGTAGCCGTCGTCGATCGAGCCGGACAGCACCGAGAACATCCCGGTGGGAATGAGCAGCGCCCCGACCTCGAACGGCCAGATGATGGCCAGCCAGCGGTTGAGCTCGTTGAGGGGGCCGCGAGCCAGGCCGGGCTGCACCAGATACCAGTGACCCAGCAACATGGCGTCGGAGACCGACCCGAGGAAGGCGGCGCCAACGAGCGTGCGTAACATCGAGACGGCGACGGCGCCACCGCCACCGCCGTCGACATCGGCGACGGCCGCCGCCACCAGTCCGATGACCCCGAGGACGGGGGCGATCAGATCCAGCGCCGGCGGAAACTCAGCGGCGGTCGCGTCCCGGACGGCGACGTCGCGGTCGATGCCCGTCATCACGGCGACCCGCTCAGACCGGCGCCCCTCGCGCTCCCGCTCCCCGGCCACGCCGGCCTTGCGCCGCACCACCGACACGAGCAACGCGCCCGCCGAAGCCAGCACCACGCCGGCCGCAGCGACGTCCCGAACGATGACCTGGTCGCCGATCTGTCCCGCAGCCAAGGCGCCGACGGCCAGCACCAGATAGACCGCCCGCAGCAGCCATCCGTAGCCCACACCGACCTCGCGGCGCCGGGTCGTTACCCAGAGGAAGAGCAACCCGCCGACGGCCCATTGCAACAGCACGGTGGCGGCATCGAGGCGGATCATGACCGCACCACGCTGTCATCCACGGCTTGGCTTGGCGTAATCAGCCTCACTTCTAGAGCAGGCCGACGCCCTTGGCCCCGTCGATCTGCAGGGCGGTGCCGCTCACGAACTTCGCCGCGTCCGAACAAAGGAAGGCCACGACCTTGCCGAAGTCGTCGGGATCGCCGAGTTGTCCGAACGACGAGCCAGCCGCGACCAAGGCCTTGATGCGGTCGGTGTCGTGGGACCCGGGGCACGCCAG
>JBKJLU010000100.1:0-2850 GCA_046596815.1 Acidimicrobiales bacterium
TGGCAGGCTGGGCGTCGTAACCGGCTCGCCGGACGCCTCAGACCCTGACGAGGACGTGCCGCCGGCACCCGACGGGATCGCACTCAGGAGGCCGACCCGAGGCCTCACCGCATACGCTGGTAATGATCACCTGAACTGGCCCCACTTTCAGGCCCAGTGATCATCAGAACTGGCCCCACCCCGACCCCATCATAGACCCGTACGCTCGCTGACTGTCGAAGGTCCGCAGCGTCTGGGAGAGGGAGTTGTCGAGAGTGGAGCAGTTCGAGCGTATCCGTCGGGAGCAGCGGGAGGAAGGGGTGTCGATCCGCGAACTGGCACGCCGCCACGGGGTGCACCGGCGCGCCATTCGCCAGGCCCTCGCGTCGGCGGTTCCGCCGCCGCGCAAGCCCGTCGAGTCCCGCGCCCAGCCGGCGATCGGGCCCCACGCCGCGACGGTCCGCGGGTGGCTGACCGAGGACCAGGCGGCGCCCCGCAAGCAGCGTCACACGGCCCGTCGGGTCTGGGAGCGGCTCGTCGACGAGCACGGCGCCGATGTGGCCGAGTCGACCGTCCGCCGCTACGTCCGGGCCTGCCGGCGGGAGCTGCACCTCGACCATGTCGAGGTCGCCATCGTCGCCCACCACGACCCGGGCGACGAGGCCCAGGTCGACTTCGGCCTGTCCGACGTGTTCATCGGCGGCGAGCGCACGCAGGTGGCGGTCTTCGAGCTGCGCCTGTCCCACTCGGGGGTCGCGGTCCACGTCGCCTTCGGGAGCGAGGGCCAGGAGGCCTTCCTCGAGGGCCACGTGACCGCGTTCGCGCGTCTGGGCGGGGTGCCCGTCCGGATCCGCTATGACAACGCCCGGGCGCTCGTCGCGAGGGTCCTGCGCGGACGCGACCGGATCGAGACCGAGCGCTTCATCGCCCTCCGTTCCCACTACGGCTTCGACTCCAGCTACTGCGAGCCGGGCCAGCGTGGTGCCCACGAGAAGGGCGGCATCGAGGGTGAGGTCGGCCGCCAGCGCCGCCGGTTCTTCGTCCCGATCCCGCGGGTGCACAGCCTGGCCGATCTCAACCGGCGCCTGGAGGCGGCCGACCGGCGCGACCTCGCCCGGCACATCGGCGCGCGGCGGCTGACCGTCGGGGCCATGGGCGAGGCGGACCGGGCCGCGTTGCGCCCGCTGCCCGGCGAGCCCTTCGACCACGCCCGGGTGACCCCGGTCAAGGTCGACACCAAGGCGCGGGTGTGCGTCCGCCAGTCCTTCTACTCCGTCCCGGCGCGCTATGCCGGTCGGCAGCTCCAGGCGCGCATCGGCGGGACGCGGATCGAGGTTGCCGAGGGCGGCACGGTCGTCGCCGCCCACGAGCGGAGCACCGTCCGGGGCAGCCAGACCCTGGTCCTCGACCACTACCTCGAGATCCTCGCCCGCAAGCCCGGCGCCATGCCGGGTGCGCTCGCCACCCGCCAGGCCCGCGAGCGGGGCGTGCTGACCGCGGCCCACGAGGCGTTCTGGGCGCGGGCCCGCCGCCGGTTCGGCGATGCCGGCGGGACGCGGGCGCTCGTCGAGGTGCTCCTGCTCCACCGCGGGCTGCCGTTCGTCGCGGTCCACGCGGCGCTCGAGGCCGTGAACAGCGCCGGGTCGGCCGACCCTGCCCTCGTGGCCATCGAGGCTCGCCGGATCAGCGAGGGGCGCAGGCCTACCGGGTCGACGGTCGCCTCGGGGTCCCACCTGCGGCGCTTCGACCGGGACGCCCCGGTGCTCACGGTGTACGACGGCCTGCTCGCGGGGACGGGGCGATGAGGGGCCTGACCGAGGAGGCGGCCGGGGTGGCGATCGATGTCGCCACGAGGGTCCTGCACCTGCCCACCGTGCGCGCCTCGGCGGATGAGCTCGCGGCCGCGGCGGTCCGCGATCGCCTGACCCACCGGGCATACCTCGCCGAGCTGCTGGCATCGGAGGTCGACGACCGCGAGAGCCGCCGCCGGGAGCGGCGCATCGCGGAAGCCCGGTTCCCGAGGGTCAAGCGGCTGGCGGAGTTCGACCTCGGAGCCACCCCATCCATCGAGCCCGCGGCCCTCGGGACCCTCGCGCAGGGGGCCTGGATCAGCGCCGGCGAGCCCGTCGTCCTGCTGGGCGACTCAGGCACCGGCAAGACCCATCTCCTGATCGGCCTCGGGATCGCCGCCAGCGAGGCGGGCCTGCGGGTCCGCTATGTCACCGCCGCCGCCCTGGTCAACGAGCTCGTCGAGGCCGAGGACGAGCGCGTGCTGTCCAAGGTCATCGGCCGCTACGCGCGGATCGATCTGCTGTGCCTCGATGAGCTCGGCTACCTGCACCTCGACCGGCGGGGTGCCGAGCTCCTGTTCCAGGTCCTCACCGAGCGCGACGAGCGGGCGAGCATCGCGGTCGCGTCCAACGCGCCGTTCAGTGAGTGGGGCCAGACGTTCAGCGACCCGCGCCTGGCCGCTGCGGTTGTCGACCGCCTGACGTTCCGGGCCCACATCCTCGAGACGGGGACCTCCTCCTACCGGCTGCGGACCAGCCAGGGCAAGCGCAGGGAGGGGTCGCCAGCGGCCTGATCACCGACCCGACCAGAGGTCATTCCCAACGGTCGGGGGTGGGGCCAGTTCTGATGATCACGGCGGGGCCACTTGACATGATCATTCCCACCGCGTGACCGCCGTCTCGGGATTGGCGCGCTCAGCTTCCGCCCAGCGCTGCCGTGCTTCGCCGTGCCACGCCTCGCCGTCCGGGTCGTCGACCCTCGCGGCGTGAAGCGCCGGCGTCTGCTGGGGATGCGAGACGGTCCTCGTCGCCATTGGTCACCTCCATCGCCAGGCACTCGCAGCCGGAGTAGCTCCTGAAC
>JBKJLU010000334.1:0-5095 GCA_046596815.1 Acidimicrobiales bacterium
CCCGGCGGCGGCCAGCACCTCGTCGCGCGTCTTGGCCACGCCGGGGATGGCCTTCCACGATCCCTTGTCGCCCTCGAGGTAGCTGACGAGCGCCGCGTCGATGTAGCCCTTCTCGAGGCACCAGATCAACATGGCGGAGACGAGTCCACCGTCCTGGCCCATCTTGTGGACCATCTCCTCCGAAGCACGGGCCAGGATCACGTCCTTGGAGATGCCGCTGAGCTCGTCGGGCTTGCGGGCCCGACCGAAGAGGTGCTCGTCGATCTGCGATTCCCAGACGCGGAACCGAGGGCAGGCGCGAGTGCACGTGGTGCAGCCCTTCTCGCCGTGGCTGCAGTTGTCTGGGCCCAGTTCGTCCTTCTGGAAGGGCTTGTAGATGCCGTCGGCGTCGTTGTAGCCGAGGACATCGTGGGGGCAGACGACGACGCATCCCGCGCAGCCGGTGCAGAGGCCAGAGGTCACGACCTCGCTGTAGAGCTCTTTCCACTGCGCAGTCCATCTCTCGGCCATGGTCGAGAATCTAGGACGTGCCCGAACTGCCCGAGGTCGAGGCCTACCGACGTCTGGCCGAGGAACGGGCGCTCGGACGGGTCATCGAAGAGGTCGTCGCGCCCGACGCCTGGTACCTCAAAGGCGGAGTCGACGCCGAGGCCGTCGCCACCGCGCTCGTCGGGCAGACGTTCTCGGCGTCCCGCCGCATCGGCAAGCTGCTGCTGCTCGATGCCGACGATCTCGTCGTCGGTCTGCGCTTCGGGATGACGGGGCGGCTGATGATCGATGGCGCCGATGCCGTGGGGGAGTTGCTCTACACGTCAAAGGCCGACCGGCCCGAGTGGGATCGCTTCTCGCTGCGCTTCGCCGACGGCGGTGGGTTGCGGATGCAGGACCCGCGTCGTCTCGGGGGCGTGTTGCTCGATCCCGAGGAGGCGCGGCTCGGCGCCGACGCAGCCACGGTCACCTTGGCGATATTGCGCATCGCCCTCGGATCGTCGACCGCACCGATCAAGGCCCGGCTCATGAACCAGGCCCACCTGGCCGGCGTCGGCAACCTCATCGCCGACGAGGCGTTGTGGCGGGCCGGACTCGATCCGCGACGACCTGCGGGCGGACTGGGTGTGGCCGACGTCCGCCGCCTCCACAAGCACCTCCTGGCCACCATCGCCGACCTGTCCGAACGGGGTGGATCGCACACCGGCGACCTCCGTCCCCACCGCGCCCCTGGCGGTCGTTGCCCCAAGGACGGCACCGAACTCGTGCGCGACACCGTCGGTGGCCGCACGACCTGGTGGTGCCCCAGCCACCAGCACTGACGCCGTCGGCCAGAGTTCAGGCGGCCATTGGAAGGGGACGGCAACGGGGGCAGGGGGCGAAGCCGGCCGAGCCGGCGGCGGCCATCGTCGGAAAGGGGATGGCGTCATCGTGGCCGCGCACCACCGAGCAGGTCGGGTGGCAGAAGACGCCGGATCGGGCGTCGGCGAGATAACGGACGCCGCGAGAAGCCAAGCGCTCCAGCTCGTCGGGGTCGACGCCTTCGGACGTGAGGACGGTCCGTTTGGCCGGCGACCCGAAGGCGTAGTCGCCGATGCGGCCGTCGGTGCGGACCACGCGGTGGCAGGGGATGAGGAGGGGAACGGGATTGCGACCGAGCGCCGTCCCCACGGCCCGCACGGCCCCCGGCTTGCCGATTTCGGCGGCGATCCATCCATAGGGCCTGACCTCGCCGGCGGGAATCTCGGCCGCCTTGTCGAGCACGGCCCGCTGGAACGCGCTGAGCGCCGCGAGGTCGAAGTCGAGGGCCGATGAGGGCGCACCCGCGAGCACCCGGTCGATGGCGGCCAGCTGATCGGGTGACGGTGCACGATCGATGTTGCACGAGCGACCGAAGCGGGCGAAGAAGTCGTCGATCACGACCTCGGGAGGGCGCCCGTCGATCACGAGACAGGCCGAGATGCCTCGCTCGTTGTAGGCGACGAAGACGTCGCCGACCGGGCTGGAACGCACGACGTAGCGATCGGCAACGAGGCCGAGCGCGACGAGTACGCGTGGCACAAGGGTCGTCGGTGCGGCGACGGGACCGATGCGAGAGGTGAGGGATTCGCTCATGGGGTGTGCTCCTGGGGATCGAGGAGGGCTCGGAGGGAGGCAAGGCCCCGGTGGACGTCGGCCTTGACCGTCCCGACCGGTCGAGCCAGCGCGGCCGCGACCTCGGAATAGGTCAATCCGGCGGCGTGGTGCAGGACGATGGCCCGGCGCTGGGCCTCGGGAAGCCGCTGCAGTGCCGCGGCCATGGCGCCCGCCGTTTCGCGCCCGCCGACGATCTCGTCCATCGGGCGCTCGGAGGCCACCGGGTCGACTGAGACGGCGCCGCTCACCTGAGGCCGGCGGCTCGCCGTTCGCGCCCGGTTGCGACAGACGTTGACGGCGATGGTGGCCAGCCACGGACGCATGGCGACGGCCTCCCGCCGGGCGGCGTCGTAGCCCCGAAGCGCACGGTAGGCCCGGAGAAACGTGTCCTGAGCCGCGTCCTCGGCGTCCGGAGCGTTGCCGGTGAGGCGGTAGGCGACGGAGTAGACCGCACCCTGGTGGGCCCGAACGAGATCGGGGAAGGCGCAGTCGAGGTCCACAGCCAATGAAACACCGCGGCGTCTCGAATCGTTGCGTTCAGGGCCATCACGTTCGGGGACCGTCAGAGGCGGGAGAGCTCGTGCATCACGATGGCGCCGGCGGTGGTGACGTTCAACGAGTCGACGCCGGTGACCATGGGGATGCGGACGCGCAGGTCGGCTGCGCCGAGCGCCGCGGCCGACAGGCCAGGTCCCTCGGCGCCGAGCAGCACGGCCCGGGGTCGTTCGCCGCGAGCCAGAGAACGAACGTCGGCGGCATCGGCGGACGGGGTCAACGCCAGCACCTCGAACCCGAGTGCCTGCAAGGCGGCGATACCGGCCGCACTTGCGGGCAAGCGGGTGAAGGGCACGTGCAACACGTGGCCCATCGACACCCGCACACAGCGCCGGTAGAGCGGATCGCACGACGTCGGGTCGAGCAACACGGCGTCGACCCCGAAGGCCGCCGCACTGCGGAACAGGGCGCCGAGATTCTCGTGGTCGTTGACGCCTTCGGTGACGACAACCAGCCGGGCGCCGGCGCAGACCTCGTCCAAGGAATCGAGGGGCAGACGGTCGGCCGAAGCCAAGGCGCCCCGATGCAGGGGGAAGCCGGAGACCTGGTTCACGATCTCTTGCGACGCCACGTAGACGGGGGCCTCCACCTCGCCGAGAGCGTCCCGCAGTCCCTCCCATCGCAAGGGTGTCAACAACAGCGCCCGCACCGGATAGCGGGAGGCGAGAAGCGAGCGGATGACCTTCGTCCCCTCGGCGATGAACGAGCGGCCGGTTGCGCCGTGAGACGACGCCCGCTCGCGGCGGAGATCGGGGTCCTTCAGCCGGACGAAGTCGGCGATCCGATCGTCCTCCGGATCATCGATGAAGACGGGATCGGCCACGCTTCGGGGATGGTTTGGGCCGGAGATACTCAGTCGGTGGCGAGCCCGACGGCGCACGTGACCCCGGTGCCACCGAGGCCGCAATACCCGTTCGGGTTCTTGGCCAGGTACTGCTGGTGGTAGTCCTCGGCGTAGAAGAACGGACCGGCGGGAGCGATCTCGGTGGTGATGTCGCCGAATCCGGCGGCCGTGAGGCGCTGTTGGAACGCCGCCCGCGAGCGCTCGACCGCAGCGGCCTGGTCGTCGTCGACGGTGTAGATGGCCGACCGGTACTGCGTTCCCATGTCGTTGCCCTGGCGCATGCCCTGGGTCGGATTGTGGCTCTCCCAGAAGACCCGCAGGATCTCGTCGAAGGTCACGATGGCAGGATCGAAGACCACGAGCACGGCTTCGGTGTGGCCGGTCCGGCCGCTGCAGGTCTCTTCGTACGTGGGGTTCGGGGTGATGCCGCCGGCGTAACCGACCGACGTCGAGTAGACGCCCTCGACCTCCCAGAACTTGCGTTCGGCGCCCCAGAAACACCCCATGGCGACGATGGCCGTGGCCAGGCCGTCGGGGAAGGGCGGCCGCAGCGGGGTGCCGAGGACGAGATGACGATCCGAGACGGGGATGGGCGTCGAGCGGCCGGGAAGGGCCTCGTCGGGGGCGACCATGCGGGACTTCTGCTTGCCGAAGAGCATGGTTGATTCTGCCTCGGATCGCATCTCTATGAACCGCTGGCAAACTGAGCGTCACCGCACCGCTACGGAACGCGGCGAATCGGAGGTTGTCATGGCCACGCGCTCAGATCCCAAGTCCGCCCCGACGCGGGGAGCCGCGGCCAGTGGGGCCGTGGCGAACGGCACCGCTCCGGATCCGGCCATGCAGGAGGTGCTGGCGGCGCTCGAAGCCATGCGGGCCGGCGATTTCTCCGCCCGCCTGTCCACCCGCAAGGTCGGCGTCGCCGGGGACGTCGCCCGAGCCTTCAACGCCGTGGCCGATCGCAACGCCAAGCTCCACGGCGAGTTGACCCGGGTCGCCCGTGTCGTCGGACGTGAAGGACGGATGAGCGAGCGCGTCAACGTGGCTGCGCCCGGGGCGTGGGCCGAGGGAACGGCGGCGGTGAACAACCTCATCGACGATCTGGTCCGGCCGACCACCGAGGTCGCACGCGTGCTCGAGTCGGTGGCCCGTGGTGACCTGAGCCAGAAGATGATCCTCACCATCGAGGGTCGTCCCGTGCGGGGCGAGTTCCAACGCATCGGCAACGTCGTGAACACCATGGTCGACCAGCTCGGCTCGTTCGCCGACGAGGTCACTCGGGTGGCCCGCGAGGTCGGCACCGAGGGCAAGCTCGGCGGCCAGGCCAAGGTCAAAGGGGTCAGCGGCACCTGGAAGGCCCTCACCGACAACGTCAACGAGTTGGCCGACAACCTGACGAACCAGGTGCGCAACATCGCCCAGGTGACGACGGCGGTGGCTCGTGGCGACCTCACCCAGAAGATCACCGTCGAGGCCAAGGGCGAGATCCTCGAGCTCAAGAACACCCTCAATGCGATGGTGGATCAGCTCGGATCGTTCGCCGACGAAGTCACCCGCGTGGCCCGAGAGGTC
>JBKJLU010000435.1:0-8745 GCA_046596815.1 Acidimicrobiales bacterium
TTCGGGTCGGCGATGGATCGAACCGTCGGCGACGAGGATGCGGGTGTCCTCCCAATCGCCGGCACCGCGGATGGTGAGCCCGCCGTACCCTCCCCACGTCGTGTACGGGGTGCGTTCGAGCGCGACGTCGATGGACGGGGTGAGCGTGCTCGTCCAGTCGATGGCGTAGGCGTCGGCGCGTCCGAGATCGACGCGCGCGATGTCGCGTTGTTCGACGAGCACGACCTCACCACTCGGGCGACGCCACTCGATGCGGCCGTCGCCGGTGTCGAACTGGTCGCCGTGGGGCTCGTTCGCCGGCTCCTCCCAGAAGTTCTCGCCGTTGACGTATTTGATGGCGAACCACAGCGCCCGGTGCCATTCGTGGTCGGGCGGTGACACACGCGTCAACAGGCGTCCGTTGGGCGCATGGATGGGATGCAGATGCGGCTTGGTCACAGTGCAATCTCCCGCCGCGTCGACGCCGACTCGTACATGGCCAGCACCGTCGCGATGGCGGCTCGCGCGTCGGCCAACGTGACCGGCAGCTCCGTTCCGTGGTGCAACGCCTCGCCGTACCGCTCGAACTGTCCGAGGAAGTTCTCCGCCCGTGGCACGAAGGTCGCAAGGGCGGCGTCGATGGCTTCGGTGGCGGCCGGGGAGTCGGGCGTGAACGTCCAAGGATCGCTGGCGTTGGTGTACGGCTCGGTGTTGCTCTCGGCCGTCATCTCGGCGAAGCAGAACCGGTGGCGGGTGATCTCGGCCGACGGCCCCAGCGTCGCCGACAGCGTGGCCAACGCACCTCCAACGAGCTCGAGCGTGACCGCCGCGCAGTCCTCGGTCTCCACGTCGTTGACGCGGGTGGCGGTGCGCGCCGCCACGGTCCGTACGGGCCCGGCGACGGTGGTGAGCATGTCGAGCGCGTGCACCGCGTGGGTGAGGAGCACGCCACCGAGCTCGCCTTCGAAGGTTCCTCGCCACGGTGCCGCGTAGTAGTCGGCGCGCCGCCGCCACGAGACCTCGATGGTGGCCGTATGGAGCGCACCGGTCACGCCGGCGTCGACGAGGTGGCGCAGTTTCTGCAGTCCCGTTCCGAAGCGGTACTGGAAGATGGGCATGACCTGCATACCCGTCTCGTGCTCGACGGCGAGGAGTTCGTCGACCTCGGCCACCGATCCGACGAGAGGCTTCTCGCACACCGCGTGCTGGCCCGCACGCAGGATGCGGGTGATCTGGTCGAGGTGCAGCGACGGCGGCGTGCACAGGTCGATGACGTCGATGCCGTCGCGGCCGATGAGCTCATCGAGGTCGGACACCGCGATCGCACCAGGGAACCTCGACGCGGTGGCCGCCAGCCGAGTGGCGTCGTGGTCGCACACGGCCGCGACCGTGAAGTGCTGCGGCACCCGCTTCCAGGCCCAGAGGTGGGCGACGCCCACGCCGAGGCCCACGACGGCGACACCGAGGGGCGGTGACGCGTTCGTTCGGACATCAGGCATCGGGCACCGTCCGTTTGCTGGCGCGCTTGGCTGCGGCCAGGACGGGCCGGTCGTCGCGCAATTTGTAGAAGGGATCGAGAGGCCAGCAGCCGGAGACGAGCCCGTTGCGAGGCGCCGTCGTGCAGTCGCTGAAGGTGCGGCAGATGCGTCGGCGGTCGTAGGTCGCGCCGGCACGGAGGTCGGCCGGGAGATCGTGATAGCTCAACGCCATCCGGCCAAGACCGATCCAGTCAGCCCCACCGTGTTCTGCCTCTGCGCCGGCGGGCGGTCCTGCCTCTGCGCCGGCGGGCGGGCGCAACACACCTGCGGCGACGTTGGGCAGCCACTCCTGGAGGTAGGAGTAGCCGGTGCCGACGATGGTGAGTTCGGGGCGGTGGGCCTTGAGCGCGGCCGTGGCGTCGAGGAGACGGGCGACGCCGACGAGCGGATCCTCCGGGGGGAGGTACCCATCCGACGGCGGGAAGAACGCAGGACGCTGCACGTGGGGCACGTAGTAGGGGCTGCCGGCAGTGATGCACACGAGGTGTACGCCCAACTGGCCGAGCAGATCGAGCAATGCCTTGGGCTCGGTCAGGTCGATGCCGAGACCGGTGCCATCGCCGCCGAACGCGTAGGGATAGGGAGAGGGCGCGTCCGGTTCGGGCTCGCCCACACCCGATGCCTCGCCAGCGCGGTGGGGAACGAAGTCGAAGGCACTGAAGCGCACGCCGACGTCGATCGAAGGAGCGGCCGCTCGGACCGCCTCGATGCACTGGCGCAGGAAGCGAGTGCGGCCGTCGAAGTTCCCGCCGAACGCACCAGGGCGGTCGACGCCACTCAACAGCTCGTGACCGAGGTAGCCGTGGCAGGCCTTGACGTCGACGAAGTCGAAGCCGGCCTCGGCGGCGGCGACGGCGGCGTGCGCGAAGTCGCCGACGAGGTCGTCGAGCTCGTCGTCGCTGAGCACCCGTATCGGCGCCGTCATTCGAGCATCGAGCACCGGGTGGGCGTAGGCCGTGAGGGGCCCGGCCACCGCATACCGCCCGGAGTGGGTGAGCTGCAGACCAACGGTCAATGCGTCGGCCGACTCGGCGCCGAACCGATCGGTGTGTGCAGTGACGAGGTCGTTGCGGAGGTCACCGACCTCCGGGGAGATCAGCAGCTGGTGCGGGTTGGCTCGGCCGTCTTCTCGGACGGCCACCGCCTCTCCGCCCCAGACGAGGTGCGCGCCGCTGTCGCCGAAGCGCGACCAACGCCGGCGAACGAGGTCGGTCGGCCGTCCGTCATCGGTCGCGTCCCATCCCTCCATCGGGAGGATGGCGTAACGGTCGGCGTGCGCCGGATCGGGTTCCTCGATGAACGGCAGCGAAATCCCGAGCGATGCGACGTGCTCGAGGAAGGCCTCGGCGGTCGTCAACTTCCTCACCTGGATCATGGGCTCACGCGCCGGCCAACAGGCCGAGTTCGGCGGCGATGTCCTCGAGGATCTCGACATCGGAATCGGGACGACGGGGCGCACCCGGCGGCGTGTCATCGCCGTCGAGCCAGCCGCGGATCGTCAGGAACTGCGCGGCGCTGTGCTTGTAGGCCGGCACGGGCGAGCGGAAGGTCAAGGCGCCGAGGTGCTGCAGCTTGTCGTTGAGCTCGTGGAAGGCGGGGTCGCCGGCGGCCCACAGTGCATCGCGACGGGCGAAGGCGTCGGGAGCGAACGAGCTGAGTCCGAGGAGATAGTCGCTGCCGTACATCACCATGTCGATGGCGAGGTCGTTGCCGGTGTAGAGGCGGAAGTCGGGACGTCGCTCGTCACGGATGGTGAGCCGGTCCCACTCGGCCTGACGGCTCAGCGACGAATGCTTGGCTCCGATGCACGCGGGAAGGCCGAGCAATCCGGTGAACGTGTCGAGGTCGTAGACGCGACCGGCGGGGGTGAATCGGGGACTGAGCTCGAAGGCGAGGAAGGCATCGAGGCCCTCGGCCAGCTGCGCATGCGCGCCGACCACGTCGTCGGCCGACGCGAGTCCGAACGAGGGGAACACGATGGGCGTGCCCCCGGTGTCGGCGATGGCGTCGAGCTCGATCCGATAGGCGTCAGGCGCGAACGAAGCCCCCGGTTCGTCACCGACCCATGCGCCGGCCACGAAGCGGCCGCCGGCGACCAGCGACGTCGTGCGTTGCAGCACCTCGCGTCGTTGGGCCTCGTCGAGGAGCTGGACGTAGCCCGTGTCCATGTTCACCGCCGGGGTCAGTCCGGCGGCCAGCGTCCGGGTGAGGTGCGACTCGAACCCGGCCCAGTCGATCTCGCGACCGCCCCCGGTCCAGGGCAGGAGCACGGCGCTGATCCCGTCGATGGTGCGCCCAGGACGGATCCGCTCGTGCACCCCCGGAAGTTAGGCGGTGAGGGAGAGGCCAGCAGACCCGGTGAGCTCGAGGTGTACGGAGGACGAGCCGCTGACGATCATGGTGCGCACCCGACCGTGGTCTTCCCGGAGTTCGAGCAACAGCTCGCGGCTGTCGCCGGCCCACTCCTCGAGCAACTGCTCGACCCGGTCGGCGAACCACCCGGTCTCGGGGGTTTTCAGCTGCAGCGTGAACGGGAGGCCTTCGGGAGCGTCGAGGTCGGGGCCGGCCTGCTCGACGGCGACCAAGAGGCAGTCGATGGTGATGGCATCGGTGAACCGGCGGGTGAAGAGCACTCGAGAGAGCAGCCGGATGCGGGGGTGCCCGTCGTCGTCATAAAGCGCCGACGTCTTGGGGGCGGCGGGCACGGCGAGAGACACGACGAGCAGCACGACGGTCGTGGCGATGATGAAGGCCAAGATCGCGACGGACGCAGTCACACCCATGGGGTCGAAGGTACCCCTTTGGCCGTTTGAATACGCCGCGGCCGCCCCTCAGCCCTTGGCGAGCTTGGCCTTGACCTTCTTCGCCTTCTCCTGGCTGAAGTAGCCGAGCTCGACGAGCATGTCGACGACGATCACATCCGCCTTGGCGTAGGCACGTCCCAGCTCCTGCACGAGCTCGTGCCCGGTCGAGCTGGTGAGGTCGGGCGGGTAGTCCGGCGACTGGGCGTTCATGATCTCTTGGCGGAGCGTGACCGGCGAGAACTTCTGCAGGGCCTTGATCGAGCTGTTCTGCCACCGCTTGTCCAGTGCCAGCATGGACGAGGCCAGCTTGCGGGCCAGGTCGGCGACGGCTTCGTCCGCTCCGGCGGCGCCCGGGCCGCCCTGCTGCTTGGTCTGCTCGGCAATGGCGGTGTCGAGCGCCGCCACCGAGGAGACGACGGTCGCGCCTCGCTTCTCGATCTCCCGCAGCTCCTCGAACAGCCCTCCGTACTGGCTGCCCTCGATGGCGCCGATCGCCTCGCCGCCGATCACCTTGACCATGCCCCACGTGAGTCCGATGGCGCCGCCAGTCATGGCGAGCGGCGCGGCTGCGGCCCCGGTCATGACCGAGCCGGCGAGCGACATTCCGCCGGCGGCGATGTCGACGCCGGCGTCGATCTTCTCGAACTTCGACTCGGCGTTGATGAGCTTGGCCACGCCGCCGACGATCTGGATGCCGTTGAGGACCTTCCCGAGGCTTGCGAGCTTCTCGGCGACCTTGCCGATCTTCAGAGCCGCGCTGCCCGCTTTGCCCACGAGTTGACCCGACGACTGCAGGGCGCGCAGCTCGGTCATGACCTCTCCCAGGTCGCCGCCCTTGCCGAGCACGCTCATCGCCGAACCGGCGAGAAGGTCTGTCACCTTCTGTACGGTCCCGACCGTGAGGTCGATGATCTGGGCCTCGACCTCGACGGTCTTGGCCGCGACCTCGAACGAGGATCGCCCGCCTTCGACGGCCTGCCACTCTGCCGCCTCCTTGGCGAAGGTCTTGTAGGTCGCCGGGTCGGTCGCCGTTGCGAGCTTCTGTGCGAGTTGCAGGCCCTCCCACGCTCGACCCATGCCGACCTGCGCGGTCTTGTGCCCGCTGGCTTCCACGGCGCCTTCGACGATTCCGTTGACCTTGCCGTAGGCCCCCTGCGCGCTCTTGAGCACGTCGAGGGCGCTGGCCCGCGCTTGCTTCGCCTTGGGGGAGGAGAGGGCTTCGGCGAGGCTGCCGGCGCGGGCGGCCCGTACGAGCATGGCGTCGCGGATGATCTCCGAGGCCGGCTTGGCCATCGCGACCTTGAGCCGGGGAAGGATCTTGACGCCGTTGGGGTGATTCCACAGCTGCATGATCATCACCGGATAGAGCACCTGGGCCAGCGACCAGTCCAGCTCGCGTGCCTCGGGGTTCACGCGCTCGCGCCCGCCGAATCTACGGCCGGTGATGGCCTGGGAGAGGTAGGTGACGAACTGGAGCTGGAGGTCCGTCAGCCCCGCGACATCCTCGGGAGACGCCTGGCCCTTGAGGATCCAGTCGAGGTTCATGGCGAGGAACTCGGATTGCAAAGCCTGGGCCTTCGACGGTGTGTAGGAGGCCGGTGGCTTCGTCTTCTTCCGCTGCAGCAGCTGGGTGACGGCGCGGTTGCCGGCCGTTCGCTGGAGATCCAGGGCGCGCCCGACGATCGGAGTGACGGCCGGCGCGGGCCGGGTGGTCGTGCGGAGCGGTGTCGCGGTGGGGGCCGCCGTGCGCAGCCCCCTCTTGTCCGGGGAAACCACACCGAGTCCGACCATGAGGAAAGTGTACGGGTCCACCATTTTCTGGTGAGGGGAACGTATGTTCGATAGGTTCGGGACTCATGGGCTGGAGCAACCCGGATGTGCCGTGGAGCGAGTTGCACCGTCGCCTCAGCGACGTGCCTCCCAACGCCGACGGGGGCGACAGTCCGGCATGGTCGCGCAAGCGGGCCGCCTACGAGGCCCCCCCACCGCCGGCGGCGACCTACGCCCCGGCATCGCTGCACCATGCCTCGGGCCGGCAGGCCGCGGGGAAGGTGCCGTACGCCGAGCTCCACTGCCATTCCAACTTCAGCTTCCTCGACGGGGCGTCCCATCCGGAGGAGCTGGCCGAGGAGGCGGGCCGCCTCGGGCTCGAGGCCCTCGCCCTCACCGACCACGACGGGATGTACGGGGTCGTGCGCTTCGCCGAGGCCGCCTCGGCGCTCGGCCTGCCGACCATCTTCGGGGCCGAGCTCTCGCTGGGATTGACCAAACCGCAGAACGGCGTGCCCGACCCCGAGGGCCGCCACCTCCTGGTGCTGGCCCGTGATCCCCAGGGCTATGGCCTGTTGTGCCGGGCCATCACCGCCGCCCAGCTCGCCGGCAAGGAGAAGGGGAAACCCGTGTTCTCGTTGTCGGCGTTGGCCGAAACTGCGGCCGGTCACTGGCTGGTGCTGACGGGGTGTCGCAAGGGCACCGTGCCCGCGGCGCTGGTGTCGGAGGGGCCGGCGGCGGCCGCCCGTCAGCTCACCGATCTGGTCGTGGCCTTCGGGCGCGACAACGTGGCCGTCGAGCTCTGGGACCACGGCGACCCCCTCGACTCGGCTCGCAACGACGCTCTCGTCGACATCGCGCTGCGCCAGCACGTCGAGGTGGTGGCCACCAACAACGTCCACTACTCGGTGCCGTCGCGCCGCCCGCTGGCCACGGCGTTGGCGGCGGTGCGGGCCCGCCGCAGCCTCGACGAGATCGACGGATGGCTGCCGCCGTCGGGTGCAGCCCACCTGCGTTCGGGGCTCGAGCAGGCCCGCCGGTTTGCCCGCTACCCCGGCGTCGTCGAGCGGGCCGCGGCGTTCGGTCGTGACTGCGCCTTCGATCTCAAGCTGGTGGCCCCCAACCTGCCCGACTATCCCGTCGGCGCCGGCCATACCGAGATGACGTGGCTGCGGAAGCTGACGGAGGAAGGCGCGGTGAAGCGGTACGGGCCCCGCGGATCCGAGCGCGTCCGGGGGGCCTACGCCCAGATCGACCACGAGCTCGCGCTGATCGAACAGCTCGACTTCCCCGGCTACTTCCTCATCGTCTACGACATCGTCGAGTTCTGTCGCCGCTCGGACATCCTCTGCCAGGGCCGGGGCTCGGCCGCCAACTCCGCCGTCTGTTACGCCCTCGGCATCACCGCCGCCGACGCCGTGTCGCTCGGCCTGCTGTTCGAGCGGTTTCTCTCACCCGAGCGAGACGGCCCGCCCGACATCGACGTCGACATCGAGAGCGACCGACGCGAAGAAGCCATCCAGTACGTCTACGAGCGCTACGGCCGCCAGAACGCCGCCCAGGTCGCCAACGTCATCACCTACCGGCCGAAGTCGGCCATCCGCGACATGGGCAAGGCCCTCGGCCACGACACCGGCCAGCTCGACGCGTGGTCGAAGCAGGTCGACGGATGGGGGCCGTTGTCAGCGACGGCATCGCAACCCGATCACGAGATCCCGAAGCCGGTGCTCGAGTTGGCCGAGGCCGTACAGAACTTCCCCCGCCACCTCGGCATCCACTCCGGTGGCATGGTCATCTGCGATCGGCCGGTGAGCGAGGTCGTCCCGGTGGAGTGGGGCCGTATGGAGAACCGCACGGTCCTGCAGTGGGACAAGGACGACTGTGCGGCCGCCGGCCTGGTGAAGTTCGACCTGCTCGGTCTCGGCATGCTCAGCGCGCTGCACTACGCCGTGGATCTGATTCGCCTCCACCACGACGTCGAGGTCGACCTGGCCACCATCCCTCAGGACGACGCCGTCTACGACATGTTGTGCAAGGCCGATTCGGTGGGGGTCTTCCAGGTCGAGTCCCGGGCCCAGATGGCGACGCTGCCCCGGCTGCGACCGCGCACGTTCTACGACCTCGTGGTCGAGGTGGCGCTGATCCGTCCGGGGCCGATCCAGGGTGGGTCGGTGCACCCCTACATCCGTCGGCGCAACGGCCGCGAGCCCGTCACCTATCTCCATCCGCTGTTGGAGAAGTCGCTGAAGAAGACGCTCGGCGTGCCGCTCTTCCAAGAGCAGCTGATGCAGATGGCCATCGACGTCGCCGGGTTCAGCGCCGGCGAGGCCGACCAACTGCGCCAGGCCATGGGGTCGAAGCGGTCGAAGGAGCGGATGGAGCGGTTGCGGGCCCGCCTCTACGAAGGCATGGCCGAGCGCGGTATCGAGGGAGAGGTGGCCGACCAGATCTACGAGAAGCTCGCCGCTTTCGCCAACTTCGGCTTCCCCGAGAGCCACTCGGTGTCGTTCGCCTACCTCGTGTACTCGTCGTCGTGGATCAAGCTCTACTACCCGGCGGCCTTCTGCGCGGCGCTGCTCAACGCCCAGCCGATGGGCTTCTACTCGCCGCACACGCTCGTGCAGGACGCCCGTCGCCACGGCGTGGAGGTGCGC
>JBKJLU010000023.1:0-2968 GCA_046596815.1 Acidimicrobiales bacterium
TAGGGCCAGCGCTGAGACACAAGGGCGTTCTCCGAAATTGACGGTGGATCTACCCGAGATGGAGGCCCCCGTGGCCGATCTTCGGCGGATTCCCGACTCAGGCCACTAGGGCCTGTAGGCCCAGCCGGGGTTGACCGGGCCGATGCCGCTACCCAATGCGAGGCCGCCGGCGATGGCCCGCTCCACGAAGCGCTTGGCCGTTCTGCACGCGTGTTCGATGGGCCGCCCCCGCGCCAGCTCGGCGGTGATGGCGGCCGAGAGCACGCAGCCCGTCCCGTGGGTGTGACGGCCGGGGATTCGGTCGCCCTCGAGCCACGCCGCCCCGGCGACCCCCGCCACGACGAGACAGTCGGGCGAGCTGGCGCCCTCGAGGTGCCCGCCCTTCACGAGAACGGCCCCGGCGCCCGAGCGCAGCAGCTCCTGGCCAGCCGCCTCCATTGATGGCCGGTCGGAGATGGCGAACCCCACCAGAGCTTCGGCCTCGGGCACGTTGGGGGTGATCAGAGCGGCCAGCGGCAACAGTTCCGACCGCAGCGCATCGACGGCATCGTCGGCCAGCAGCGTGTCGCCGTGTTTCGACACGAACACCGGGTCGACGACCAGGTTGGGTACGCCGAAGTCTCGGATGGCGGCGGCAACGGCCGAGACGAGATCGCTTCGGGCCAACATGCCCGTCTTGACCGCATCGATGCCGATGTCGGTGGCGACGCTCTCGATCTGGGCGCGAACGAGGGCGGCCGGAAGGGTCTCGATCGCCTGGACCCCGAGGGTGTTCTGGGCGGTGACGGCGACGAGGGCCAAAGTCGCCCACACTCCGAGGGCCTCGAACGTCTTGAGGTCGGCGACCACACCCGCGCCTCCGCTCGAATCCGATCCGGCGATGGTCATGGCGACCGGTGGCCGGGGCGGCCGGTTTGGCTGTGCCCTGCTCATGAGAAGCGATGCTGCCAGCCGGCGACCGCCGGCGGCCGGCGGGACGTGTCGTCGGTGATGGTGCCGACCCGGATCGATCCGGGCGGAACCGCGGCGCCGGGCGGCAGGGTGAAGATCAACTCGTAGTCGTCGCCACCCCCGAGGGCGTGGGCCTCCGTGGCGCCGGGGGCCCGGGGAACCTCACCGAGCAGGACACCGACGCCGGAGGCGTCGAGAAGGTGGGCGAGGTCGGCGGCGAACCCGTCCGACACGTCGATCATCGAGGTGGCGCCGGCCCTTCGGGCGGCGATGCCCTCGTCGATGCGGGCGCGCGGCGACCACCCTCCACCGAAGCGGTAGTCGGCGACGGCGGCGGCGCCGAGCGGACCGGTCACGAAGACGCCATCGCCCTGTCGGGCCCCGCTCCTCAGCACGGGTTCGCCGTCTTCGACCACACCGGTGATGGCGACGCTCACCACCAACGGACCCGTCGTCCCGGAGAGGTCGCCGCCCGCCACCTCACATCCGTGGGCGTGCACACCGTCGCCTATGCCGTCGATCAGGCCGTAGAGGTCGACACCGGGAGGGGCGATGATCGAGACCAGCACGTGGAGGGGCCGGCCGCCCATGGCCGCGATATCGCTGGCGTTGACGAGCACCGCCCGGTATCCCGTCTCGTCCTCGGCCTCGTCCGCAAAGTCGACGCCGCCAACGATGGCATCGGCGGCCAACAACAGGTGACCTGCGGGTGGGGCGACCACCGCGGCGTCGTCACCGACGAGCGGAAATCGCCGCCGCAACGTGGCGATGACGTCGAATTCGCCGGTGTCCACGGCCCGAGCGTAAGTTCCTGCAGCATGCAGGGAGTGATCAAGGCGTATGACCCGGCCACTCGCGAGGGCATCCTCGTGCGGGACACCGACCGCTCGGAGTACGACCTCGCGCCCGACGCCCTCGACGGATCGATCTTCCGCATGCTCCGCCAGGGCCAGCGGGTCGTGTTCGATCTCGACGGCGAACAGCGGGCCACCCACCTCCGCCTCGGCTCCGAGGTCGACATGGGAACCCCCGAAGCACCCCCGACTCCCCGGGACTAGGCGTCCCGAGAAGCATCTTTACAGTTGGCACTGTCATAGTTACAGTGTGAGGTGTGCTGACGGCGGACGAGGTGGCGGAGCGGACGGGCGTCTCCGTCCGGACGATCCGGTACTACCAGTCCGAGGGATTGCTGCCCGCCCCCGTCCGTCACGGGCGTGAGGTCCGCTACAACGACGACCACCTGGCCCGACTCGAACTGATCACCCGGCTGCAGGAGCGGGGGCTTCGCCTCAACGCCATCGCCGATGTGGTGCGCCAGAGCGATACAGGGGGCGCCACCGCCGCCGATTGGCTCGGGCTGACCGAGAGCCTGACCCAGCCCTGGACGGATGAACGCCCGGTCCTGCTCACCGCCGTCGAGCTGGCGGCCCGCATCGGCGAGGGCATCACCGTCGAAGACCTGGTGCGCACCGGAGTGGTCGAGCGCCGGAACGACACCACCCCCGTCGTCTTCCTGGTGCCGAGCCAGGGCATCCTCGACAGCGCCATCGCCCTGGCTGAGGTCGGCATCGACCTCGACACCGGAGCCCGCCTTCGGGCCCTGATCCAGGATCACCTTCGCACGTTGGCCACCGACCTCGTGGCTCGCTTCACCGACGAGGTCAGCCTGACCCTCCTCGCCGATGCCGGGCCGGCCGACCTCGCCCGTCTCCTCGAGCAACTCCGACCCCTGACCCGCCGCACCGTCGACCAGCTCTTCGCCCTCGAGATGGAACGCGCCCAGCGCCACCTGCTCGACGGTGTCGACCCCGAAAGGCCCTGATGGATCCCTCCACGCCCCACCACCGCGTCGCCATCGTCGGCACCGGTTTCGCCGGCCTCGGCGCCGCCATTGCGTTGCAACGCGCCGGCATCGACCACATCGTCCTCGAGCGGGCCGACGACGTGGGCGGCACCTGGCGCGACAACCGTTACCCCGGGTGTCGCTGCGACGTGCCGTCGCACCTCTACTCGTTCT
>JBKJLU010000041.1:0-3981 GCA_046596815.1 Acidimicrobiales bacterium
CCACCTCGGCGGTGAGGGCCCTCCCATCCTCTTCGCCCATGCAACCGGCTTCCACGGCCATGTCTGGCGTCCCGTCGCCAACCGCCTGAGCGACGCATTCCACACCGTCACCTTCGACGAACGGGGCCACGGCGACACGCCGGCGGGTCCGTCCGGACAGAGTTGGCTCGGGTTCGCCGACGACGCTCTTGCCGTCGTCGACCAGGCCGGCCTGGAGAAGCCGTTCGCCGTCGGACACAGCGCCGGCGGGGCGGCCCTGCTGCTGGCCGAACTTGCCCGACCCGGCACCTTCGCCGGCCTCTGGCTCTTCGAGGCCATCCTGCCGCCGGTTCGGGTGACCGACTTCCCCTCCCGGGCCAACCCTCTCGCCGAGGGCGCCCGGCGTCGCCGCGAGGTCTTTCCGACCAAGCAGGCGGCCTACGACAACTACGCCGGGAAGCCGCCGTTCTCGATCCTCGATCCGGCCGCCCTGCGGGCCTATGTCGACTTCGGATTCGAAGACCTCACCGACGGCACGGTCCGGTTGAAGTGTCGGGGCGAGGTCGAAGCCAGCACCTATGAGATGTCCACGGAACACGGCGCGGCAGCGCGGCTGAGCGAGATCATGTGCTCCGTCGTGCTGGCCTCCGGCGCTCGCACCGACACACCGTTCGGGCCCGCTCTGATGGACCGATTGGTGGCGGAATTGCCCCACGGTACGACCGAGCCGTTCGCCGACCTCGGTCACTTCGGCCCGCTCCAGGACCCGGAACTGGTCGCCACCTCGATCCGCACGGCGTTCTCCTGATCGTCGCCCTGGCCGTCGGGCTGGGCGCAATCGCCCAGGGTGTGACCGGACTGGGGTTCTCGCTCGTATCGGCTCCCCTCCTCATCGCCGTGCTCGGGCCACGCGAGGGCGTGCGCACGGCCCTCGTGCTGAGCACGTTCCTGAACCTCGCGTTGCTGGTGCGGACCCACCGCGACGTGCTCGTCCGGGAAGGGGCGTTGCTCCTGGTGCCGGCCGTCGCCACCACCCCCTTCCTGGCCTATGCCTCACGACGCATCGACGGGACGATCCTCACGCTGGCCGCCGGGGTGCTCACCATCGCAAGTGCCGCCGCACTCGCTTCGGGTCTCCGCTGGTCGCGCGGCACCCATCCCTTGGCGGGCATGGCCTCCGGCGTGGTCAGCGCGGCCATGAACGTCGTCGGCAGCATCGGGGGTCCGGCACTGGCGATCTATTCGGTCAATGCCGGGTGGCCGCCCGTGCGAGCGAGGCCGACGCTGCAGGTGATCTTCCTCACCTCCAACATCGTCGCCCTCGCCAGCCTTGGGCTGCCCCGACGGGACCCCAGCCAGGTCGGGCTCTTCGTCGCCATGGTCATCGGGCTGGTGATCGGGCTTCGCCTTCACCGGTGGATCCCCGAGGGCGCCGCTCGCAACGCCACCCTCGGCGTGGCTGCGGTCGGCGGGGCCGTCGCCGTGGCCCGCGCCCTGCTCTGACAACCGGTCCGGGTCGGCGGAGCGGGCGACGGCGGAACGAGCGTGAACTACATCGATGTAGTGCGCCTGTCACACCCCCGACGTATCGTGATCGTGTGAGCCTGCCGCTGCCGTCTTCGTTGAGTCCCTCGAAGGTCTCGTCGTTCAAGGACTGCGCTCTGGCCTTCCGCCTCTCGGCCATCGACAAGCTGCCCGAACCGCCCTCGGCGGCCGCCACCAAGGGCACCCTCGTCCACCGGGCCCTCCAACTGCTGTTCTGGGACGAGGAGCCTGGGCGCCGCACCCTGGCCGCCGCCCTCGACAAGCTCGAGCGGGCCAAGGCCGAGATGACGACCGACCCCGACTTCACCGGACTCGAGCTCGACGACGCCCAGGTGGCGGTGTTCCACGACGAAGCCGACTCCCTCGTCCGCAAGTACTTCGAGCTCGAAGATCCGAACGAGATTCGGGTCGTCGGGGTCGAGCTCCGGCTCGAGGCCCGCATCGGGTCGCTGTTGTTGCGCGGCATCATCGACCGCCTCGAACTCGACGCCGACGGCGAACTCGTCATCACCGACTACAAGACCGGCCGCTCACCCGGTGCCAACTTCGAGCTCTCCCGCATGGGGGGCGTGCACTTCTACGCCTTCCTCTGCGAGCAGGTCCTCGGCCGCAGACCGGCTCGCATCCAACTGCTCCACCTGGCCGAGCCCGTGGCCATCAGCCTCGTGCCGAGCGAGCAGTCCATCCGGGGCCTCCGCAACCGCACCCAGGCCGTGTGGGCGGCCGTCGAGCGGGCCTGCGAGACCGAGGACTTCCGTCCTAAGGTCGGCAAGCTCTGCGATTGGTGCGCCTACAAGGCCTACTGCCCGGCGTTCGGTGGCGACCTCGGTGCCATCCCCCGCCCACCGGCCGACGCTCCCTTGGCCCTCGCCGCCGTCTGACGGGCGGCGCCGCTACCCTCCGGCCATGCCCGTCGGCTCGGTCGTCTGGATCCAGCGCACGCCATCACGGGGCGCCACCTGCGTGCCGTCGACATCGGCCTTGCTGCGAGCGGACTGGGGCATCGAAGGCGACCGCCACGCTCGCCCTGCCTCCAGCCGCCAAGTGGTGGTCGTGGCCGCCGAGGTGCTCGACGACCTCGAACTCCCCTACGGGGCCACACGCGAGCAGCTGACCATCGCCGGCCTCCCCGATCTCCGGCGCGGCGACGTGCTCGAGCTCGGCGACGCCCGCATCGAGCTCGTGCGCCTTCGGGTGCCATGTCGAATCATGGAGGGCGTGCGGATCGGTCTCGAGCACCAACTCGACGGCCGAGGCGGGTGGTGCGGGCGGGTGCTCGTCGGGGGCGAGATCCACGTCGGCAACGAGGTCACGGTGGCCGGCGAAGCGTCGGGCTCGGACCCTCGTTGGCTCGACGCCTATCTCCAGGCGATCGCCTCGTGGGAGGCTTCGCCGGCGCAGCTCGCCATCGACGGCGAGTGGGGCTTCCCCGAGCGTCTCGCCCATCTCATCGCCTGGGACGAACGGGCAGCGACGCGCATCACCGCCCTGGCCGGCGGGGCCGCCGACGAATCGTGGGGACCCCACGACATCGATGCCTTCAACGCCGCGGCCGTCGACCGACTGCTCGTCGAGGCGGGTGAGCGTGGCACCGACCATCTGTGGGTAGTGCACGACACCTGGTCGACCGCCGTCGTCGACGCCGCCCGCCGCCATCCCCGCCACGCCGAGTCCTGGGTGCGGGCCCTCACGACCCACTATCAGGAGCACTGCTGATGCCGTACACGTTTCGCATGCCCACCGCCGGCGCCCTCGGTCACGCCGTCGACGTGTTCGACCAGCGGGTCGACAAGTCGTTCGACGTCCTCCGGGGTCGTCGCTGGGCCGATCGGTTGTTCTACGGCGCCTCCGAACTCGGCGACCACGGCCTCATCTGGCTGATGCTCGGCGCCCTCCGGGGCCTGCGGTCGGACCACGACTGGCATGCCGCCGTTCGTGTCGGGGTCGGGGTCGGCGTGGAGTCGGCGCTGGTGAACCTGGGCATCAAATCGCTGTTCAAGCGGAAGCGCCCGGCGTGGGAGCTCGACCGACCCATGCAGATCCGTCGGCCCCTCACGAGCAGCTTCCCGAGCGGCCACGCCACCTCGGCGTTCACCGCCGCCGGTCTCCTTTCCGATCGCGACCGGCTGAAGCCGATCTACTACGGCATCGCCGTGCTCGTGGCCTCGAGCCGGGTCTACGTGAAGATCCACCACGCCTCCGACGTCGTCGCCGGTGTCGCCGTCGGCATCGCCCTGGGCAAGCTCGGCCGCCGCCTGTTCCCCCTGCCGCCCGGCCCCAACCAGGAATCAGCGACGCTCCTGCGGGGTTGACTTCCCCATGACCACCGCGTTTTCCGTTTCCTGGGACTATCGCTGCCCCTTCGCCCGCAACGCCCACGAACATCTCGTCGAGGGTCTCCGCGCCGGCGCCGACTGGGACGTGACGTTCGTGCCGTTCTCGCTGAACCAGGTGCAC
>JBKJLU010000074.1:0-4060 GCA_046596815.1 Acidimicrobiales bacterium
CGTAGACCTCGAGCACCCTCCGCAGGAACTCGTCGGGGTCGACGAGTCGTTCCATCGCCGCGCGAAGCGCAGCTTCGTCTTCGCCGGCCTCGAGCAACTCGGGAGGGAACCGCCAGATCTCCGGGAACCGGGAATTCCAGAACACCATGCGTCCGTCGGCCGAGACGATCAGCAGGCCGTCCGGACTCGCCTCGGCCTGAGCGGCCACCAGGGCGAACCGCTCATCCGTCGTCTGCACGCCTCCATTGTGCTGTGCGATCCCATCCCCCATTCGCGTGATCGTGCCTGGTCCAATGGAGTCGTGAGCACCCAGTTGGACGTATCGGTTGAATTCGCCACCAATCCCGAGCCGCGTTGCGCTTGCGTCCTTGTGCTCGACGTGTCCGGATCGATGTCCGGGCGCGCCATCGACGCGCTGAACGAGGGCCTTCGTGCGTTCGCCACCGATCTCGGATCGGATGCGTTGGCTCGTCAGCGGGTCGAGGTGGCCGTCGTGAGCTTCGGCGGCGACGGCGTCCAGGTGGTCCACGAGTTCGCCACCGCCGGCCAGTTCGAACCGTCGCGTCTGAAGGCCGGTGGCGGCACCCCGATGGGAGCGGCCATCGTGCAAGCGCTCGACATGGTCGAAGAACGCAAGACCCAGTACAAGGCCAACGGCATCGTCTACTACCGACCATGGGTCTTCCTCATCACCGACGGCGAGCCGACCGACGAGTGGAAGGAAGCGGCGACCAGGGTGAAAGGGGCGGAAGAGGCCAACGGTCTCGCCTTCTTCGCCGTCGGTGTCGAAGGCGCGAACCTCGATGTGCTCGGCTCGATTGCCGTTCGCAGCCCTCTGTCCCTGCAAGGCTTGAAGTTCGTCGAGCTCTTCGTGTGGCTGTCGCAGTCGCAGCGCACCGTGTCGAGTTCGAAGCCGGGTGACCAGACGGCCTTGCCGTCGGTGGAGGGATGGGCGTCGGTCTGACGTCCTGGCGGGCGATGACGGCGTCGGTCGTCGGCTCGGGCCATCGCGCCCGCGACATCGGTTGCGAGGATGCGTCGTCGGTGGTCGTCACGGACGACGGCACGCTGCTCGTGGCTGTGGCCGACGGCGCCGGCTCAGCGCGGCTGGCGGCGGAAGGGTCGCGTCGTGCCGTCGACGCCGCCATGGCTGCGCTGGGCGACGGGCTGGCACTCTGCGACGTGTTGGCCGAAGCGAGGCGGGCGCTCGAACCGACGGCCGAGGAATCCGACGACGGTGTTGCCCTTGGCGACCGGGCCACGACGCTTCTCATCGTGCGGGCCAGCACCCGGACCGGGGAGATCGAGACGGCGCAGGTCGGCGACGGCGCCGTGGTCGTGCGCTCGGAGGGCGGGCTCGAGGTGTTGGCGGCAGACGTGAAGGGCGAGTACCTCAACGAGACGTGCTTCCTCACCTCTGATCGATGGGCCGAAGAAGCGCGGGTCTCCCGACGCCCGCTCGAGGGCGTCGACGGGTTGGCGGCGCTCACCGATGGCCTGCAACTGGTGGCCCTCGACCTCGCGACCGGCGCCCCTCATGTTCCGTTCTTCGATCCGTTCTTCGCCTTCGTCGCCACGGATGGTGAGGTCGCGGCGCTCGAGAACTTCCTCGGGTCCGTCCGCGTGGCCGAGCGAACCGATGACGACGTGACACTGGCCATCGCCGTCCTCCTGCCCTCCGAGTGACGCGTTGAGCGCCTCGACATGACGGTGGCGACCTCCGGCCTCACGCCGGTGCGGAGACTGGGCGCAGGAGGCGAAGCCGAGGTCTACGAAGTAACCGAGCGCCCCCACTCCGCCTACAAGCGATTCCGCCAGCCCACTGGCGCACGAGCGGAGAAGTTGCGGGTGATGCTCGACCATCCCCCCGAGGTCGTGGGCGACGGTCGCGCCGGGGGGCACGTGGCCATCGCCTGGCCCGAGGAGTTGGTGCTCGGCGCCGATCGGAGCGTCGACGGGTTCCTGATGCCCCGCATCGATCTGCGGGTCACGGTGCCGGTGTTCCAGGTCTACAACCCCTCGTCGCGCGCCAAGATCGCGCCCGCCTTCACGTGGCGGTACCTGCTGCGCACCGCACGCAATATCGCCGCCATCGTCGACTCGTTGCACCGAGCGGGCTACGTCGTCGGTGACATCAACGAGAGCAACTTCCTCGTCAACCGTCGCGCCCTCGCCGTGCTCGTCGACTGCGATTCGATGCAGGTGCGCGATCCGGCGACGGGTGTCGTCCACCGCGGGGGAGTGGGCAAACCCGAGTTCACCGCCCCCGAGTTCCAAGGCCACGACCTAGCGACCGTCGACCGCACGGCCGCGTCCGACGACTTCGCGTTGGCCATCCTCATCTTCCAACTCCTGATGGAGGGTCTGCACCCCTTCGCCGGGATCTGGTCAGGTGGCGGGGAGCCTCCCGACGTGCCCGAGCGCATGCGAGCCGGACGCTTTCCGTACCGGCGGGGCGGTCGACTGTCGCCGCCGCCCCACGCTCTCGACCTCGACGTCCTCCCGCCAGACGTGCGCCGTCTCGTATGGCAAGCGTTCACCGCCGGCGTCCGCCGTCCGTCGGCGCGCCCGACGGCCGCCCAATGGGCCGACGCCCTCGAGCGGGCCGACGCCGCACTGGCGACGTGTGACCGGTCGCCCCACCATGCGTTCTCGAGTCGGCGACCGGACTGTCCCTGGTGCGACCGCATCGACGCCGGCCTCCCGGATCCCTTTCCCGGGCCCACCGGCCGTTCGTCGCTCGAACCCCGCCCACCGTCTCGAGCCGAGCGATGGAAGTCGGCAGTCGCGGCCGCCATCCGATCGACGACGAGTGCGCTCTGGCGCGCCGGACGCCGGGCGTTGGTTCGCGGCACTCGATGGATCTGGTCGAAGGTCGAGACCCCGCTCTTGGGACCGGTGCCGACGGCGATCCTCTTCGCGGGTCTCGGCGCGCTCGTCCCGATCGCCGCCGTCCTGCTGTTCTGTGTGCGCATGGGGGCCGTACCGGCCCTCAAGCGCACACAGATCGCCTGGAAGCGCCTTGCCCTCGACCTGGCCGCGGTCGTCGCCGCCACCGCGGCCGTGTCGTTCGCACTGTATGACGGCGCGCCTCCGCTCGATCGGGCCGGGGCCACGGCCACCGGCCTCCTCGCCTTTTGCGTGCGCTTCGGGGGCCTAACGGCCCCCCTCCGCACCCAGAAACGTCGGGCCTTGGCTGTCTGGGCGGTCGCCGTCGCCACCCTCGTCGGTCTCGCCACCGTCGGTCCGCAGTGGTGGCCCCTCGACTGAAGGCTTCCTCTCAGCGATAACAACCGTTATCATGGACGGATGGGCGCGCCGGTCGAGGTCATCGAGAGCACCCGCGAAAAGTTGCTGGAATCGGCCACGGCGGTGTTCTCCGAGCGGGGGTACGACGGTGCCGGCGTGCAGGAGATCGCCCGGCGCGCCGGCTTGACCACCGGTGCCATCTACGCCAACTTCCGGGGCAAAGCCGACCTGTTGTTCGAGGTCATCGGCAACCGCAGCGCCTCCGAACTCGACGACCTCCTGCGACCGCAACGTCGCAGCACCACGGCTGCGGGATTGTTGGCCGACCTGGGAAGCCATCTGCTCGACGAGCCTGACGCCGACGACCCCAAGGGCGGCCTGTTGATCGAGGCCTTCGTGTCCGCCCGGCGCGACGCCGATCTGGCGGTGCTGGTCCGGTCGCTCGTCGAAGAGCGGGCCCAGGCCATCGGCGGCATCGTCGAGCGGGCCCATGCCGATGGATCGGTCGACGCTGATGTCAGCGCCGACGCGCTCACCCGTTTTTCTCTCGTCCTCGCGTTGGGATCGCTGCTCTACACGTCGATCGGTATTGGCCGACCCGATGAGGCCGAGTGGTCGTCCCTGATCCATCGCGTCGTCGGGAGCCTCCACCCCGACACCCCACCCCCCGAGACCTCGATCACCGAGACCTCACCCACCGAGTCCCCATCCACACCAGCACCGAGAACGGAACTGCCGTGACCCCTCGCCCCGCATTCGCCCCCTGGGACGTGCGCACTGCGCCGCGCATCCTGCCGTCCGACGAGTCGGC
>JBKJLU010000088.1:0-4774 GCA_046596815.1 Acidimicrobiales bacterium
TCGGATCCTCCTCGGTGACGATGTTCACCGACTTGGTCTCGTTGATGTGGTCGATCATGGCGGCGACGGTGGTGGTCTTGCCAGAGCCCGTCGGTCCGTTGACCCGCACCATCCCGCGAGGTTCCTCGGCCAGCCGGCGCACGACGGGAGGCAGGCCGAGCGACTCGAACGACGGCGTTCCCGGCAGCACCCTTCGCAACACGAGGCCAACCGATCCACGCTGGCGGAACACGTTCACCCGGAAGCGGCCGAGCCCAGGAACGCTGTGGGCGAAGTCGGCCTCGCTGCCGGCGACGAACTCGTCAGCCCGGTCCTTGGGAAGGATCGAGAAGGCCATGCGTTCACTGTCGGCCGGCGACACGAACGGGAAGGGGGCGGGTAGCAAGTGCCCGTCGACGCGCACGTAGGGAGTCGAACCCACCTTGATGTGGAGGTCGGAGCCCCTTTGCTCCACGGTGTAGCGGAGCAGCTCGTTCAGATCCAGCATGCTTCCTGCATCGGAGCGCGGGGGGGTGTAGTTGAGCCTGAGGGGCCCGAGCGGCAGCAAAGGGACACCTCGGGCATTGCCCAACGCCGGCGGGACGACCCCGTCCGCGGCCTCGACACGTCCTAATCTCGGGCGCGACGTGAGCGTGACCAGCACGACGAGGGTGATCGAGTCCGGCCGGGAACGGTTGCGGATCGGACCGTGGCGTGGCGATCCCGACATCGCCTACCTCAACCCCGTCCCCGGAGCGCCGCTCCCCTCGATCGAATTCGTGCGCCGGTGCCTGCGCGACCTTCGGCGCGACGGCTACGTACGGGTCGTCACCGGAGCCCTGTCGGCGTCCGAGCAGTCGACGTTCCGGCTGGCCGGATTCGACGTGTCCGAGCACCTCCACCTGCTCTCCCACGATCTGCGGCATCTCCCCGAGACCGAGCTGCAACTCGACACCCTCCGAAGAAGTGCACGCAGCGACCGCGCCAGCGTGTTGGGGGTCGACCTGGTCGCCTTCGACGCCTTCTGGCGCCTGGACGAATCGGGACTCGACGAGGCCGTCGCCGCGACGCCCCACACCCGGTTCCGAGTCGCGCCCGGCAGCGATGGGCCGCCGATCGTCGGCTACGCGATCACCGGTCGAGCGGGCCGGCGGGGCTACCTGCAGCGTCTGGCGGTGCACCCCGAGGTGCAGCGACAAGGCGTGGGAACGCTCCTCGTCGCCGACGCGCTGCGCTGGCTTCGACGCTGGCGGGTCGAACGGGCGATGGTGAACACCCAGCTCGCCAACGAGCGTGCGCTGGCGCTGTACGAGCGGGTGGGGTTCCGCCGAGAGCCTTCCGGGCTCTCGGTACTTGCCCGCGATCTCGATGACTGAGCATTTCCTCCGGGCGATGCGGGTCCGTCGCGCAAGACCGGCGCTCTGCTCAATCCTCGTCGCCCTCACGTTCTCCCTTCCTTCCACGGGTGTCGGCCCGGCCTCCGCGCAGGCGGCACCCGCCGGGGTGCTGGCCCTCAAGAGCCAGACGACGTGGTGGCTCCCCGACCAACCGTTCTCACTCGAGCTGTCCATCCAGTCGAGCTCGCCCGACGACCTCGAGTTGGCCGTGAGCATCTTCCGGAAGGTGCCGAACCGCACCGAGTTCGCCACGACGATCGAGGGCCGCACCGCCGGTCGGCCCATCGAAGAGGTGACCCCGGTCGCCCTCTCGAATCTGGCCGTCGATGCCGAGGGCGACCGCACCCTCACGTTCACTCCAGGGCTGCGGGTCGCCGGCGTCTATCCCGTGCGCATCGACCTGCGACCGCGTACGGCTGCGGCCAAACCCGTGGCCACGTTGGTCACCCATCTCGTCCACGTGCCGACGGCGCCCGAGGGCGCCGAGTTGGCGGTGGGGGTCGTCCTTCCGGTTCACGCGCCGCCGGCGATCCAACCCGACGGTCGCTCGGCCATCGACGACGCGCGGGCTGAGCAACTGGCGGTTCTGGCCACGAGCATCGAGGCCCACCTCGCGACCTCCATCAGCTTTGCGCCGACCCCCGAGACGGTCGAAGCCCTCGGCGACAGCCCCCGCGCGCAGGACCGAGCCACCATGACCCGGCTCAGCGTCGGACTCGCCGACCGCCAACTGCTGGGCGGGCCCTACGTACCGAACAACCTCGCGTCGGTGCTGCAGGCCGGGCTCGACGAGGAATCTGCCGGACAGCTCACACGGGGGACCGAGACCCTGCGGGCCTCCTTCGGCCGCGAGCCCACGACGACCACCCGCCTGATCGACGAGCGTCTGACCGCCGAGGCCATCGAGTTCCTCCAGACCGACCAGCAGGTGCAGCGCCTCATCGTGCCCGAGGGTCTGCTCGAGCCGGTGACCCGCAGGACGACGTTGACGAACACCTTCGAACTCGAGGGACGTCGGGGCAACGTGGTGGCCGTGACCGCCGACGCGAGCCTGGCCGCGCACTTCGCCGAAAGCGACGACGTGCTCGGGGCGCAGCACTTGCTGGCCGATCTGGCCGTCCTCTACAACGACGACCCGGCGGCGGCGAGACGCGGCGTCATCGCCGCGCCGTCGCGGAACTGGGAACCCTCGGCTGCCTTCGTCGAGACGCTGCTCGTCGGGCTGGAGACCAGTCCGATCCTCGAAGACGTGACCATCGACGGGCTCTTCGAGCGGGTGGCGCCGGCCACGACCGGAACGGGTAGCCGCGTCGCTCCCTTGGTGCGAAGGATCGCTCCACCCCCTCCGGGCACGGTCGCGCCCTCGTTGCCGGCTTCAACGATCGGTCAGGCCCGACGCCGCGTCGATGCCTTCGCATCGGCCGTCGAAGCGACGAACCCGGTCCTCGATCGACTCGACCGAACCTTGCTGGTCTCGCAGTCGGCCGACCTGCGCAGCCGCGACCGGCTTCGCTACCTCGAGGGCGTCCAACAGCAGGTGCGGGCCGAGATCTCCCGCATCGCCATGCCGCAGAACCGTTCGATCACGTTGACGGCGCGCGAGGGCGAGATTCCGGTCACCATCACCAATTCGCTCGACTATCCGTTGCGGGCCGTCTTGCGGGTGGCCAGCGATACCCTCGAGTTCCCGGACGGCGACAGCCAGCAACTCGATCTCGTACGCCGGAACACCACCGCGCAGTTCACGGTGCAGGCCCAGTCGTCGGGCTCGTTCCCCCTACGGGTGCGCCTGGAATCGCCGGAGGGCCTGGTGCTGGCCGAGAGCCGGTTCACCGTTCGCTCGACGGCCGTCAGCGGCGTCGGAACCGCACTGTCGATCGGCGCCGGACTGTTCCTGCTCGTGTGGTGGGGGAACCACCTGCGGGGCCGACGGTCGCGCCGCCTCGTGCCCGCATGAGCCCCGAACCGGCCTCGCCCGGCCTCGCCCGCGCCACCCTGATCCAGGCGGCGGGCACCACGCTCTCCCGGGTCACCGGATTCGGCCGGATCTTCGCCTTCGCCTACGCCCTCGGGGCCGGCCGACTCGCCGATACCTACACGCTGGCCAACAACACGCCCAACATCCTCTACGAACTCATCCTCGGCGGTGTGCTCTCGGGGACGCTCGTCCCGGTGTTCGTGCGGGAACTCCGACGTTCACCCGAAGACGGCGGCGAGGAAGCCGGATGGCGCGCCGTGTCGGCGGTCTTCACCCTGGCCCTCGCCGCCGCCGCGTTGCTGGCCCTCGTCTTCGTCGTGGTGGCACCGTTGTTCATCCGCCTCTACACGCTGCGCAACGGACGGGAGGTGAGCGAAAGCCAGATCGCGGTCGCCACCGACCTGCTCCGGCTCTTCGCCCCCCAGGTCTTCTTCTACGGCGTCATCAGCGTGACCACGGCCATCCTCCGGGCCCGACGGAAGTTCGCGGCGCCGATGTTCGCGCCGGTACTCAACAACCTCGTGGTCATCGGGTTGTTCCTCGCCTACCCGACGATCGTCGGCACCCGCTCGCTCGAGGCGGTGCGCGACGACCGCGGCGCGGTGTTGCTGCTCGGACTGGTGACAACCGCCGGCGTCGCCGCCATGGCCATCGGCCAGTTCCCGCTCCGGACGCTTCGCCAGCACCTTCGCTTCGTGTGGGCCCCGCGCCATCCCGCGGTGCGCACGATCCTCGGACTCTCGGGGTGGACGTTCGCGTTCGTGCTGGCCAACCAGGCCGCACTGTTCGTCGTCTACCTCCTGGCCAACAGCCGGTCGGGCGACGTCACCGTCTACTTCCTGACGTACACGATCTTCCTGCTGCCCCACGGGATCGTCTCGGTGTCGGTCATCTCGGCCATTCAGCCCGAGTTGGCCGAGCGTTGGGCCGCCGGCGACATCGACGGGTTCCGGCGCCAGATCGGCGTCGGACTCCGCACGATCGCCGTGCTCCTCGTGCCTGCGGCCGTCGGCTACGCGCTGTTGGCCCGCCCCATCGTCTCGGTGCTCCTCGAACACGGCGCCCTCGAGAGCGCCGGAGCCGGCAGGGTCGCCGGCACGCTCACGCTCATGGCCATCGGCCTCCCCGTGTTCAGCGGTTGGCTGTTCCTGACCTCGGCCTATCAAGCCATGCAGAACACCCGCAGCCTGTTCTTCCTCTACCTGGTCGAGAACGGCGTGAACGTCGTCGGTGCCATCGCCCTCTACGCCGTGCTCGGCGTCCAGGGTCTCGGCCTCGCCTTCGCGCTGGCATATGCCGCCGGCACCGCCGCCGCCCTCGTCGATCTCCGACGGCGCACCGCAGGACTCGACGGACGCACGACGGGATCGGCTCTCGCCCGCATCGCCGCCGCCGCCGCTGTCATGGCCGTCGGTGTCGT
>JBKJLU010000182.1:0-4442 GCA_046596815.1 Acidimicrobiales bacterium
GAGCACCCCGAGCCGGCCGAACTCCAGCGCGAGCTCGCGGGCGGGCAGGGTGCCCTCCTCGAACCAGCGCGCGACGTGCGGGCGGACGTGCTCGTCGACCATGGCGCGCACGGACGCGGCGATGTCACGCTCGTCGTCGGTCAGCAGCGCGGACAGGTTCAACAGCTCGAGCGGGGCGGTGCGGCGGACGTCGTTGGCCATGCACCCATGCTGGCACGGGCGGGCGGCTTTAGCGTCGCGGGACGTCGCGATCGCGGCGGGCCTTGGGCTTGCGACCCTTGACCCGGGTCGCGTTCAGGGCGTCGACCACGACCGACGCCTGCTCCTCGGGCACCTCGACCAGGGTGAACGTCTCGGTGATCTCGATCGAGCCGATGTCGCGCCCCGAGAGCGGCGTCTCGCCGGCGATGGCGCCGACGACGTCCTGCGGGCGGACGCCGTCGCGGCGTCCGAGGGCGAGGTAGAGCCGGGTGCGGCCGGCGGCCGGCTGGCGGCTCTTGCGTCCGGCCGGGGCACCACCCTCGCGGTGCGGTCGGGCGCCGGCGGGCTCGACGCGATCGGCGCGCGGCAGGGCCACGTCGGGGATGTCGTCGCCCTCGCTGGTGCCGCCACCGGCCTGGTGGGCCAGCTTGACCGCGGCGAGCGCCACCTGCATGACGTCGAAGTCGTCACTGAGCGTCTCGACGACGACCCGGTAGTCGTCGAGGTGGTCCTCGAGCAGGATCTCGTGCAGGGCGGCGCGGGTGAGCTCGAGCCGGCGGGCCTGCAGGTCGGCCGTGGTCGGCACCTTCTCGACCTTGATCCGCTGCCCGGTGACCCGCTCGATCGTCTTGAGCATCCGGTGCTCTCGCGGCTCGGCCAGGGTGATGGCGACGCCCTCGCGGCCGGCCCGACCCACCCGCCCGATCCGGTGCACATAGGAGTCCGGGGCCGACGGCACGTCGTAGTTCACGACGTGGGTCAACTGGTCGATGTCGAGACCGCGGGCGGCGACGTCGGTGGCCACCAGCAACTCGGCCGTGCCTGACCGCAGTCGCCCCATGACGCGATCGCGCTGCTCCTGGGTCATGCCGCCATGCAGCGCCTCGGCCCGATAGCCCCGTCCGTTGAGGGTGTCGGTCAGCGAATCGACCTCGTCGCGCGTGCGACAGAAGATGATCGCCGCCGTCGGGGCCTCGACGTCGAGCACCCGTCCGAGCACCGCCGGCTTGTGTCCTCGAGCCACCATGTAGGCGACCTGGCGGACGAGGGGCGCTCCGTCGGCATCAGACGTGGTGCGGCCGATCTCGATACGGATCGGGTCGCGCAGGTGACGGCGAGCCATGCCGTCGATCCGCGGCGGCATGGTGGCCGAGAACAGCACCGTCTGGCGGCTCTCGGGGGTGGCCTCGAGGATCGCTTCGATGTCCTCGGCGAAGCCCATGTCGAGCATCTCGTCGGCTTCGTCGAGCACCACCATCTGCAGCGACCCGAGGCGGAGCGTGCCTCGACCGATGTGGTCGATAGCCCGTCCCGGAGTGGCCACGACCACGTCGATACCGCGTTGCAACGCCGTCAACTGGCGACCGATGGGCTGGCCTCCGTAGATCGGCAGCACCCGAGCGCCGAGCTCGCGGCCGTACTTGTGCAGGGCTTCTGACACCTGCACGGCCAGCTCGCGCGTGGGGACGAGGACGAGCGCCATCGGCTCGGTGCCCCGACTGTCGCCGGTGAGTCGCTGCAGGATGGGCAGGGCGAAGGCCGCCGTCTTGCCCGTGCCGGTGGCCGCCTGTCCGAGTAGGTCGCGCCCTTCGAGCAACGGTGGGATCGACTCGCTCTGGATCGGCGTCGGCTCCTCGTACCCCAATCCGGTCAGGGCGCGCAGGAGCTCGGGGCGGAGTGCGAGGTCGGCGAATCCGGGGTTGGCGTCGGGTGGTGTGGGCATCATGGCGGGAACGAGGTTAGATCCCGCCCTGGGGCGGACCATCTTCGAGCATCTTCGCGATGAGGTCGGGCAGTCGCACGGTGGCGAGGCCGATGGCGCCGTCGTTGATGCCGTAGGGCACGAACAGCGTCTCCTCGTGAACGAGACCACCGCAGGTGTAGACGACGTTGGGGACGTAGCCGTCCTGATCGTCCGGGGACGACGGGAACAGGGGCTGTCGCAGCCGACCGATGACCACCGAAGGGTCGTCGAGGTCGAGCAGCATGGCGCCGATCGAGTACGTCCGCATCGGTCCGACGCCATGGGTGAGCACCAGCCAGCCGTTCGCGGTCTCCAAGGGCGATCCGCAGTTCCCGACCTGGATGGCCTCCCACGTCGCCGGATCGGCAGCCAATGGGACCACCGTCGGCCAGAAGTGGAGATCATCGGAAAAGGCGATGGCGTTGTGGGCGCCGTCGAAACGCGACAGAGCAGCAAAGCGCCCGCCGACACGACGGGGGAAGAGGGCGAGGCCCTTGTTGGCCGCCGCCGCTCCGGTGAGCGGTGCCACCGAGTACGACAGGAAGTCGGTGGTCGAGAGCAACTGTTGGGCAATGGCCGACCCGTCGTACGCGGTATAGGACGCGTGGTAGGTGACGCCGCCGTCGGCGTCGTCGACGAAGCGCACGAACCTCGCATCCTCCATGCCGTTCGATTCGACGGCCATGGACGGATGGAGCACCCGCTCCCCCACGTCGGACTCGACGGGGAACGTGACCTGGTAGGTCCTGGCCGCCACCTCGCGAAAGGCCGTGACCGTGGCCGCGGCGTTCCTTCTGGTGTCCGCCTGGGTCTCCAGGGCGGCGAGTGCGGCATCGAGTTCGGCCCGGGTGAAGGCCGAGCCCAGTCGCCCCAACACCCACTCGACCGCCTCCGCACCCACGCCTCGTCGTTGGCTCAGGCCGGCGAACGGCCCGGCCTCGAGCATCCCGATGGTGGGAGTGCCGGCCGTGGTGAAGGGCGAGGGGGCATCGAGGGTGACGGCGCCGGCGGCGTCGAGGGCCCCCGTCCGAAAACCGATGGACGAGCGGTGGCCTTCTCCGATCTGGCGCACGCTCATGATGAAGCGAAGCCCACCAAGAGGAGCGGTCGACTGATCGGGGGCGGCCACCACCGACGGATTGCAGATCGCGGCCGCCTCGACCGAGAACTCGTGGGTGAAGCTGGCCCCGAGCAGCAGCCACCGCTCGTCGGACAACCACGTGTCGTCACTCAGGCGGTTGCGGATGCGGTCGGCGTTCCGCCGGAAGATGTCGGGGAGATCGCGATGGCGATGCCCGAACCGCTGCATGAGTGCGGCCAGCGTCGTCGTGACCTCGTCGTCGTCGAGCTCGAGGATGTGGGCGACGATCCCTGTCGCCCGCCCCTCCCGACCCCCGGGGAGGGCGTGCCCCGGCACGAACAGTTGGGCGATCACCCGCGAGGCATCGGGCAGCAGGCGTTCGGGGCGACGGGTGGCGAGCCCGTCGCCCGTCATGCGGTCGCCGCCACGGGTCGTCGAGCATGTTGCAGGGTGGCCAGCAACGCCAGTGTCGATTCCGTGCCCTGGTTGAGGTTGACACCGTCGTCGTGGAGTCCGTCGTACCCGCCGCCGCTCTCTGGATCCCACATCGTCGTGCCGGCGTCGTTGGCTCCGGCGAACCAGTCGATGGTCAGGTCGAGGCCCCGCATCCATCGCGGGTCACCGGTGAGGGCGCCGGCCCTCGCACACGCGTCGGCCATGGCCGCCACTTCGATGGGTTGCTGGTCGAAGCCGGGGCCGACGTCACCCGGCCCCGCGCCGCCGACCGGCGTGGGCGAACAGTGCCCGTGGATCGAGGTCTCGCGGTCGAGCAGCCAGCCGAGCATCCGCAAACCGTCGTCGACGACCTCTGCCATCCCCAGGCCGCTCCCGGCGGCAAGGAGGGCTTCGGCCAGAACCGCATTGGCGTACGCGAGTCGGGGCTCAGGCCATGGCCACGCCCCGTCTCGGGGCACCGCGCCGATGACGGCGATGGCCTCGACGAGCAGCTCGCGCGCGGCGCGGTGGGCCGGGTGGACAGCGAGGACATCGACCGCGCCGAGGGCGGCGAACGCCATAGACCGCGTCCAGGGTGACCGTCGCACCGCACTACGTCCGAAGGCTGCAAGTGCCTGCGCTCGCGTCTCGACGGTCGGGGCGAGACGGGCCGTCGAGCCGAAGGCCCAGAGCGAGCGCCCCCAGCAATCCTCGACGTTCGGTTGATCCAGCCAGTCGCCGCCGACGACCCGGCGGTTCCTGATCGTTCCGTCGCTTGCCTGGGCGTCCAGCAGGAACCTCAGCGCCGTCTCCCCAAGGGCGGCAACGGCGGTGCTCGGATCGGGCTCGCGCACCACGACGACAAGCACGCGCGCCATGTCGTCGGTGCAGTACCCGTGATGTCGACGGGCATCGAGGTGGTCCGCGTGCTCGAAGGTACCGATCTCGTCGGTCAACGACAGAAGGTGGGCGAACGAGGGT
>JBKJLU010000220.1:0-4695 GCA_046596815.1 Acidimicrobiales bacterium
CAGCGGCTGACATCAGCGCTACCGTGGGCGGCAATTCGGGGACGTAGCTCAGTTGGCTAGAGCACCGCCTTTGCAAGGCGGGGGTCGTGGGTTCGAGTCCCATCGTCTCCACCACCACCATCCGTTGCGACCCGAAGGCATCCGCGCTGCGTGGCGTAATCTGAGACTTGCGGACCGAAGACTCACCGACGGCTTCGCCACTCGTCGTACCGCGCCGGGTCGGTCCACGCTCCGCTACGACGATCAAAGGCTGCGGCCTCCGGTGCCATCCATTCCGGCTCCCCCTGGCGGACGCGGGTGGATGATGCGCCGGCGAGCTCAGGTGGAAGGCGGAGCGTCGTCGCGTTGATGGCCGCGTCGGCGGTCCAGCCCGGACGCTCGGCGATGGCGATCTCCGGCAACCGGGCTAGTGCGCGGTCTCGGGCAAAGGCCGATCCGCCGTAGAACGCAGGGTCTCGGATCTGCAACCACTTGTCGGTCCCCATCACGAGCACGTCGTAGCCCTCGGCCAGATCGACCAGCAGTTGGTGTTCCGATACCACGAGCCCGAGCCACGACCGCCGGGCGTCGACGGCTTCGGCCAGTACCGACAGTCGGTCGTCGAGGGAGGGCCGGTCGACGTGTTCCTTGGCCAGCGCGACCTTCGACACGACGAGGTCGATGCGGTCGAGTCGACAGGTGACGACGGCGGCCTCGGCCAGGGCCAGGTGGGCCTTCGTCAGTGGGTTGAAGCTCCCCGGGTAGCAGCCAGTGCGCGGACCGGCAGCGGTCACGGCCCGATGAGCAGTGACCCGTTGACTTCGATCTCTCCGGGCGACACGTTGACCTGCACGGTGTCCTCGCCGGTCTCGCCGGCCTTGATCTCGCCGATGTCCACCGGGACCACGGTGTCGCCGAGCCGGATGCGCACGGTTCCCTGCCAGTCGAACTCCGTCTTGTTGGTGATCGGAAGACGGAGTTCGACCTGGCCGGGTCTTCCCGGACCCACCCCCATGTCGAGTACGAGCCCGCCGCAGACGCCTTCGGGCTCGTTTCGCACGATCACGTTCGAGCTGACGATCACCGGATCCCCGCTCTCTGGCACCACCAGGGTGAAGGGAACCTCGGTCTCGTCGTCGCACGTCAAGACGTGGGTGAGGCCGCGCAATGACGACGTCCCGATCGGGATCAGGAACGCGCCGAGCAGCACGACGAGAGCGATCCTCGACCGGAGTGCGGGGGGCATCCATCCCAGTGTCGCGCCTTCGCGCCCTCGGAGGTGCCTACCATCGTCTCCATGAGCTATGCGGCGACCCGGCGCCTGGTCCTGGCTGGCGGCCTGGTTGTCCTCCTGCTCGTCGCTGGCGTGATGTTCGTGCGTCGAGTCGACACCGTCGAAGTCTTGGCCGTGCTGCTGTTCATCCCGGTGTTCGTGGCCTTCATCTTCGGCCATCTCATCGGTGGCGCGGCCGCCGGCGTGGTGGCCACGGTGGTCTACGCCCTCCTGCGGAACCCGGCCATCGACGCCGTGGGGGGCGGACGATTCGCTGGCATCATCGCCGGCCGTGGTGTCGGGTACCTCGCCTTCGGCGTGCTCGGAGGTTGGGCGTCGCAACAACTCGAACGCAGTCTCCAGAAGCTCGACGTTTACGACCAGGTCGACGACCTCACCGGCCTGTTCAACGCTCGATTCCTGGTGCAGGACACGGGCCTGGAGATGGCAAGGGCCACCCGCTACAAGACGTTCTTCTCGGTGTGCACGGTCGAACTGCCGGTCGGGCCGATCGACGCCCTACCCCGACGGAAGCGGGATGCCCTGCTCCGAGACCTCGGTCACCAGATGCGAGAAGCCGTCCGCTCGGTCGATCGCGCTGTGCATGCCCGAGACGGATCGGTGCACCGCTTCGCCGTCGTCTGCCCGGAGACGGGGGAGGACGGCGCTCGCGTGTTCTCCGCCCGGCTGTCCGAGCGGCTCGGAGACTTCGCCCGCAGCCGTGGGGCCGAGTTGGCCGGCGAGCCCGTGCACGGATCGTGCACCTATCCGGGCGACGACGACGGATTGCGGGCCGTTCGCGAGCAGTTCGCGGCGATTGACCGTTCCGAACACCCAGAAAACCCCGGCCTCGGCGCCACCTGACGCCCAGTGAGACGAAATTCTCACGTCATCTGCCGTTTCATTGCAGGAAACACGGGTTACCGTAGAGAACGTTGCAGTAGCGGCAGCGAACCTTGGGGGTGGCGCGGCAGTTCTCGTGCAGGCCAGCCGCCGGTGTGAGCAGCATCTCACGTCGGAGGAGAACGAAATGGCCATGGCAATCGAACACCCCAGGTCCTGGGACGCGCATCTCACGTGGCGGCGTGATGCCGAGTGCAAGGACCTCGATCCGAATCTGTTCTTCCCCGTCGGCGTCACCGGCGCCGCGGTCGATCAGATCGAAACGGCGAAGGGCATCTGCGCCGGGTGTCCCGTGCGCCAGGAGTGCCTCGAGTTCGCCATCACCTCGAACCAGGAGTTCGGCGTGTGGGGCGGTACGTCGGAAGACGAGCGCCGGGTGTTGCGGCGTAAATGGCGGGCCCGTGTCCGGGCCCAGCGCGCCGTCGCCGCCAGCTGAACCTCAGCGCTTGTAGAGCGCCTCGATCTCCTCGGCGTACTTGGCGTTGATGCCCCGGCGCTTGAGCTTCATCGTCGGGGTCAGTTCTTCGGAGTCGGGCATCCATTCGGCGCCGAGCACCTTCCAGGTCTTGATCTGCTCGACCTGGGAGAAGCGACTGTTGGCCTCGGCCACGCCCTTCTCGATCTCGGCCAGTACCGCAGGGTCCTCGGCGAGGGCCGCCAGCGAGGCGTCGATGCCGTTGGCCTTGGCCCAGCCGGGGGCCACGTCCGGGTCGAGCACGAGCAGGGCCGCCATGTAGGGACGCTTGTCGCCGATGACCGCCGCCTGACCGACGAGCGGAATCGACTTGAGGGCGGCCTCGAGGTTGGCCGGGGAGATGTTCTTGCCGCCGGCGGTGATGATGAGTTCCTTCTTTCGGTCGACGATGCGGAGGTACCCCTCGTCGTCGAACTCACCGATGTCGCCGGTGTGGAGCCATCCGTCGGCGTCGAGGGCCTCGGCCGTCTTTTCCGGATCGTTGAGGTATCCGAGGAAGATGTTGCCGCCGCGAGCGATGACCTCGCCGTCCTCGGCCAATTCGACCTCGACCCCGGGCAGGGCCCGCCCGACGTAGCCCGGCTTGACCCGTTGGGCTTCCCACGTGAGGGGCCCGGTGTTCTCGGACATGCCGTAGATCTCCGACAGGGGCACCCCGATGGCCCGGTACCACTGGATCAACTCGACCGAGATAGGGGCGGCGCCGGTGATGGCGAAGCGCATCTCGCTCATGCCCACCAGGGCCCGGACGTTGGCGAAGGCCACGTCGTCGAGGAACTGCAGGGTCGCCCTCTCGTCGTCGGTGAGGGCCGACTCGCCTTCGAGCGTGCGCTTCTCGACGATCGGTGTGGCGGCAGCCACGGCCTCGTCGAACTTGGCCTTCTTCTCCGGGTCAGCGCCGAGGGCGGCCTCGACCCCGGCCGCGATCTTCTCCCAGATGCGGGGGACGCCGAAGCCGACGTGGGGCTTGACCTCGCGGAGGTAGGTCCCGATCTGACCGGGATCGGGGCACGAGGTGACCTCGAAGGCCGACACGATGGCGTTGTAGTGGCTGGTCATGCGCTCGGCGATGTGGGCCATCGGCAGGTAGGAGACGATGCGCATGCCGACCATCTCCTCGGCGGCTACGTCGAAACCGCGAGCGAGGCACTCGGCCGTCCAGAGCACGTTGTAATGCGTGATCATCACGCCCTTGGGCGGACCCGTGGTCCCCGACGTGTAGATGAGCGTGGCGAGGTCGTCCGGCTGGGCCACCTGGGCCGCAGCCGCCAGATCAACCGGATCGTGGTCGAGCAACTGGTCCCAGGCGGTCACATCTCCGGTCGGCTCGCCGGTGATGAGCACGACCGACTTCAGCGAGGGCAGCTGACCCCTGACCTTGGCCACCCGCTCGAGGAAGGCGGAGTTCTCGACCACGATCACCTTGGCCTCGGCGTGGCTGACGACGTATTCGATCTGGTCGGGGGCCGACGAGTTGTAGATCGAGAACGGCGTCGCCCCGAGGAGGACGACGGCGATGTCGGCGATGTGGAACTCGACGACGTTGCGGATCATCAGGGCGACGCGGTCGCCCTTGACGACACCCAGTTCGGCGAGTCCGGCCGCGACTCGACAGGCCTGGTCGGCGTACTCCCGCCAGGTCAACTCGTGCCAGGACTCGTCGTCGTTGCGGCCACGGAGGGCCACGGCGTCGGGGTACTGAGCCACGGTGTCGGCAAAACGGGACGCCACCGTCTGTCCCTCTACGACGCCGTCGAGTTCGATCTTCGTGTCGCCCGGAGTGACCATGGTTCCGGATCGTACCCACCAGGACGGGTCGACCACCGAAAGTTGACCTGTTGAGTCAACTATCGTGGACCTGTCAAAACGACACCGATCGACGGAGGATCCTCCATGACCATTCGCCTGGGCGACGAAGCGCCGAACTTCACGGCTGAGACGACCGAGGGGACGCTCGACTTCCACGAGTATCTCGGCGATGGCTGGGGCGTGCTCTTCTCCCATCCCAAGGACTTCACGCCGGTCTGCACGACCGAGCTCGGGGCCGTGGCCAAGCTCAAGCCCG
>JBKJLU010000288.1:0-3281 GCA_046596815.1 Acidimicrobiales bacterium
GCATCGCCACCACCGCCGCGGTCGTCGGAATCGGCGGTGTGCTCGAGCACCGAGGCGCCGTCACCATCGGCACCCTCGCCTCGTTCGTGTTGTTGCTGTCGAACCTGTTCGAGCCGGTGCAGCAGCTCTCCCAGCTCTTCAACGTGTTGCAGTCGGCGGCGGGGGCGTTGGCGGAGGTGTTCGGTGGGCTCGACACCAAGCCGGCGCTGGCCGAGCGGCCCGGCGCCGTCGACCTCCCCCGCACCGGCACCTTCGAGGTCAAGGACCTCGGGTTCTCGTATACCGCCGCCCGGGCCAAGGTGCTGCACGACGTCTCCCTCGAAGTCGCCCACGGCGAGCGCATCGCCCTCGTCGGTCCGACCGGCGCCGGCAAGTCGACGCTGGCCAAGTTGATGGCCCGCCTCTACGACCCGACCGAGGGCACCGTCACCTACGGCGGCGTCGATCTGCGTGACGCCACGTTCTCCTCACTGCGTGAGCGCATCTGCGTCGTGCCCCAGGAAGGCTTCCTCTTCTACGGCACCATCCTCGACAACGTCCGCATCGGACGCGAGGGCACGAGCGACGACGAGATCGTGGCCGCCCTCAAGCGCATCGGCATCTACGAGCACTTCGCCAACCTGCCCGACGGGCTGCAGACCGAGGTGCAGGAGCGGGGATCGCGACTGTCGGCGGGCGAGCGCCAACTGGTCTCACTGGCCCGCGCGGCGCTGGCCAATCCATCCGTGTTGGTACTGGATGAGGCCACCTCGAACCTCGACCCCGGCACCGAGTCGACCGTCGAGCACGCCCTCAACGCGCTGATGGACGGCCGCACCGTCATCGTCATCGCCCACCGGCTCTCCACGGCCGAGCGAGCCGACCGCGTCGCCGTCGTCGACGCCGGTGGCATTCTCGAACTCGGGCCCCACGACGAACTGGTCGCCCTCGGCGGCCGCTACGCCGCCCTTTTCGCCTCTTGGTCCGGCGGGATGGCCGCGTCTACTTGAGCCAGCTGAGCCTTCGCCTTCGCCCTCCGAGCTTTTGGCAGCCAAATCCCGCCGACTGAGGCGGGATCCCACTGCCAGAAGCGGGGGAGAGCGAGGAAGAAATTACGAGCCGGTGGTCTCGGGGGCCGGCTCTTCGATACCGAGGGCCTCGACGGCCAGCTCGGTCTCGATCTCGTCGAGCAGTTCGACGATCTCCTTGCCCTCGAAGAGCGAGCGCTCTCGGGTCAGCCCAAGCCATTTCTCGACTTCACCGATGACCGGGTAGGCGCGGAGGGCGGCATAGAGGTCGAGGAGACGGTCCTGTACCTGCTGGGCCGATTGCAGCGGCTTGTCGGCCGTCTCGGCCCGCCACTTTTGAATCTGGGTCTTGGCCTCGCCACCAGTGTTCTCGGACTCCACGGTCTCCACGTTCTCCACGGTTTCCATCTTGACTCCTCTGTGCCCGCCGTCTTGGTCACTACAAACGTCGGCCGGTCGCTCCATCATCCCAAGAACTAAGAGACAAATGGCACCAGATAGCTACCTACACGCCTGGCCTCCTCGTCATGGCGGTAGCCCGAGAGGATGAACGTGTCGATGCCGGCGTCTTGATACGTCCGCAACGTGCGGCTTATGGATGCTCCGCTACCGACGAGGGCCACGGATGCCCCGAGACGCGCCCGGGCGAAGCCGTTCCAGAGTACATCGGTGAGCCATTCACCGTCGCCGTCACCGCGGCGCAGTTCGTTCTGGCGGGCCTGGCCAACCGAATCGGTGCGGTCGGCGTGGTCACGGAGACGCCGGCGGTACTCGTCGGAGATGGACCCGACGATGTCCTCGGCGTCGCTCCTGGCCTGTTCGTCGGTCTCACGGCAGACGATCTGGAAGCGAGTTCCGACCTCGAGGGGGCCGGCGGCCCGGCGCTCGCCCCGAACGGCGAGTTCCTCCGACCTGGCTTTGGCGGCCGCGGCCCGATCGGCCATGCGCTCGACCGGTTCGCCCCACATGAGGTAGACGTCGGCATACCTGGCGGCAGCCTCCATGGCGCTGTCGGAGGCCCCACCGAGGTAGATGCGGGGATGGGGCGTCGACACGGGTTGTTGGGCGATGCCACCCCCCTCCACCTGGAAGAACTCGCCGTCGTGCGACCAGCCCTGTTCGTGCCAACTTCGGAGGACGACGTCGAGGAATTCCTCGGTGCGGCGGTAGCGGGCGCCGTGGTCGGTGCCCACATCGCCGTCCTTGGCCAGTTCGTGCGGGTGCCCGCCGGTCACGACGTTGAGGAGAAGGCGTCCTCCGGTGAACCAGTCGAGTGAGGCCGCCATGCGGGCAGCCACCGGCGGCAATACGAATCCGGGCCGGAAGGCGACGAGGAAGCGAATGGACGACGTGCGCTGGGCCAACGAGGCCGCCACCATCCAGGCGTCGTGGCACCCCTCGCCGGTCGGAACGAGCATGCCTTCGAATCCGGCCTCCTCGGCGGCCACGGCCACCGCCGTCAGGTGGTCGAGGGTCGGTTCGACCTTGGTGGAGGGATCGCCGAGGCGGGACTCGTCGCCGAAGCTGGGCACAAACCAGAAGAGGTGCACTGGCCGGGATGGTATTGGAGACGGGAATTGTTACTATCCACGTAGGAGAAATACCGATTGCTGCCGCCCACCCCGGCGGCCCACCCCAGATCTCTCCAGGAGCAGACCACACCATGACGACTCTCGAAGGCGGCCTCGACCTCGGCAAGTACAAGCTGGGTTGGTCCGACACCGTCGATTACGTGATCAAGCCCAAGAAGGGCTTGTCCGAGGAGACCGTGAAAGAGATCTCCTGGGTGAAGGGCGAGCCCCAGTGGATGACCGATTACCGGTTGCGGGCCTTTCGGGCCTTCAACCGCAAGCCGATGGCTCCCTGGTTCGCCGTCAACATGCCCGACATCGACTTCCAGGACATCTACTACTACCTGAAGCCGACCGATCATCAGGTCAGCGAGTGGGACGAGCTCCCCGAGCAGATGCGCCGCACCTACGAGAAGTTGGGAATCCCGGAGGCCGAGCAGCGCTACTTCGCCGGCGTCACCAGCCAGTACGACTCCGAGGTCGTGTACCACAAGAACCGTGAAGACCTCGAGGCTCAGGGCATCCTCTTCACCGACATGGACACGGCCGTCCGTGAGCACCCCGAGATCGTCAAGCGCTACTTCGGCACCGTCATCCCGAGCGCCGACAACAAGTTCGCCGCCCTCAACTCCGCTGTCTGGTCTGGAGGCTCGTTCATCTACGTGCCGCCGGGCGTCGAGGTCGAGATGCCGCTGCAGGCCTA
>JBKJLU010000339.1:0-3386 GCA_046596815.1 Acidimicrobiales bacterium
GGCCATCAGGTCGAGGTCGCCGGCGTCGGTCACGAAGGTGAAGTTGCCGCCCGCGGCGAGCGTTGTCGCGTCGAGCCGGAAGGGCACGTCGTCGTCGACGCCCCGCAACCGCGCACCAAGCCGGACGAGGACCGCCGCCAGGAGCTCGAGATTGGCGGGCGCACGGTCGTGGCAGATGTCGACGTCGCGGGTCAACGTCGGCGAGCCGTGCAGGCGAGCTGCGATGCCACCGATCAACACGAACTTCACGCCGGCGTCGTGCAACAGACCCAGAAGCCGGAGCGGATCGAAGGGGGCCGTCACCGCTTGGCCGCCGCCACAAGTTGGTCGAGGCCTTCGGCGTCGCGGCGCAGGAGCTCGAGCCGCTCCACGGGCCGCAACCGGAGGAGCTCGCGCATCTGGGTGCGATCGATGCCGGCCCCGGCGAAAGGTCGCTCGACGGGATGCAGCTCGAGCCCGCAGGCCGCCAGCAACCGCTCGACCGTGGCCACCGTGGCGTCGGCCCGCCGGCGTTCGATCTTGGCGATCGTCGGCTGGGCGACACCCGACCGCAACGCCAACGCACGCTGGCTCAGTCCCGCCCGACGCCGAGCCTCGAGCACCAACCGCGCCGCATCCATGAAGAAACGATAGCGGTCGCGCTATCACTTTGCCGAGCGAGCGGCGTCCCCTCCCGGGCTCTCGGGCAGCGGAGCAGAGTGTGCAACATGAACGACGAGCTCTACGATGCCCTGCTCACGACCCGGGCCATGCGGCGATTCACCGACGAGCCCGTGGCCGACTCGACCATCGAGGCGTGTCTGCGGGCGGCGGTGCAGGCCCCGAGCGGCGGAAACATCCAGCCCTATCAGTTCGTCGTGGTCACCGAGCCCGACGTGAAAGCCCGGCTCGGCGAGATCTATCTGCGGGCGTGGGAGCGCTACTCCCCCGCCGTCGCCGCCGCGACCCCGCCGGCCAGGGACGACGAGGCCAGGCGACGCCACGAGCGCAGCATGAAAGCGAGCGACGACCTGGCACGATCCATCGGCTCGGTGCCCGTGTTGGTGCTCGTCGTCATGCCGAAGATCTCGATGGTCGTGAACGACGACGTCGGCGCCATGGACGTCGGGCCGACCTACGCCTCGGTCTATCCGGCGGTGCAGAACTTCATCCTGGCGTGCCGCTCGTTCGGATTGGGCACCGTGTTGACGACCGTGTACCGGGTCTACGAGGACGAGGTGCGCGAGGCGTGCGCCATCCCCGATCGCTACGAGGTGGTGGCGATGCTGCCGGTCGGCCATCCGAAGGGACGGTGGGGTGTGGCCCCCCGGCGGCCGGCGGCGGCGCTCACCAACTGGAACCGCTTCGGCGAGCGCCGGTTGTAGCTAGTCCGGAAGGGCGGTCGAGGGACGAGCGGAGGAGGCCTGATGGGATCCGACCAGCGTGCCGAAGACGATGACGTTGTCGACGTAGTGCCGAGTTGCTCTGTCGAAGGGCCCGCCGCAGGTGACCAGCCGCAGCGCGGCATGGTCGGTGTCTCCATAGACGGCCTCCGTGGGGAACTCGTCCTTCGGATGGACCTGCACGCCGTCGACCCTGAACTCCGCCACGAGGCCGTCGGCTCTCGAGACCATGACCTTGTCGCCGGGCCGCAGGTCACCGAGTCGGAAGAAGACCGACGGGCCGCCCCTGGCGGAGTCGACGTGCCCCGAGATGACGGCGGGGCCCACTGCCCCGGGGGTCGGCGAGTACTTGTACCAGGCGGCGTCGTCGTAGCGCGGGCCCGGTGCCGGCACCTCGAGCGCACCGTCCTTGTCCACGCCGAGGTACTGCAGCGTCGATTGCACGCCGATCGCGGGGATGTCGATCGTCACGGGGTCCGACGGCGGAAGCACCACGGCGCTCGCCTCCGCGGCCACCGGGGCGGGTGCTGACGAGCCAACTGCGGACGGCGGCGGCGCCGGAGCGTGCTCGTCGGAGACGACCGCCACCGTGACGGCTGTGATGCCCATCACTGCCAGGGCGACAGCTACGACGGTCATCACGACCCGGCGGAGCCCGCCTCGACTCGGCCAACTTCGAGCCCGACGGCTTGGGGCGTGCCCCATTTGATGAGCCGGCGACGCACCGTCGTCCGGAGCGCGTGCGGTTCGAGCGCGGTCCGGGGACGGATGGTCCGTCACGGTCAACGGATCGCGGTCAGCTCGACCGGGTGGCCTGCCGCCGCAATGTCCAGGCGACGCCAGCGGCCGTGAGCAGGAGGCCGCCGACGGCCATCAGGGCCACGCGCTGGGTGCCCGCCGTCGATCCGCCGCCGGTGGCGACACCGCCGGTCGGGGTGCGGCTCACCTGCGGCGTGCCGCCACTGCGAGTTGTCGTCGCCGTGCTGCCACCCCTGATCGTGGTGGTCGTGGTGGCCCCGCCGGTCGTGGCGGTTGTCGGTGCCGAGCACGTCGCTCGAGTGATGGTGTTGGTGTCCAGCGTGACCGCCCCGTTGCGGGCCAGCGTGCGGCCGTCCACGGTCGTCCCGGTGGTCACCGTGATCGATGTCAGAGCCAGGATGTTTCCCCTGAAGGTGGAGTTGCTCCCGAGGGTCGCCGAACTGCCGACCTGCCAGAAGACGTTGCAGCTCTGGGCGGCGTTGATCAGGCTCACGCGACTGCCCGATGCCGTCGTGAGCGTCGAGCCCATCTGGAAGATGAACACCGCGTTGGGGTCACCCAGGCCGTCGAGCGTGACGTCGCCCGTCAGCCCCATCGAGGAACCCGACGTGTAGACGCCCGGCGCCAAGGTCTGACCGCCGAGGTCCCCGGTCACGGTGGTGCCGCCTGGTCGTCCGGCGGCGTCGTTGTATGCCGTGGTCAGGTCACTTTGGGCTTGCGCGGCCGCGCCGTCGGCCGCGTGAACCGTCCCGTTGACCGTCCCGGGTGGAAATCCCGTGACGCCGGTGCCCGGGCTCACCCCGAGGTCTCCGTTGATCGTGGAGGGCCCGGTGTTGGTGACGGTGGATCCGGCCAGAACGGCGAAGGTGGTCGCCGTGCCGAGGCCCACCTGCGCGGGGGCCGCAGCCGCGCCGCCCACGAATATGAGAGGTACCACCGCGATCAGCACCAGAGCCGGGACGAGACGAAGGTGCATTCTCCAGGAGGTCGCGCGCACGGCCACAATTTTAGGGCAACCACCCTGGTGCTTGGTGGATCTCCAATCTCGAGGAGGACCCACCGCCAATCGATCAGCTACCCTTTGTTCTCGATCTGCGAGGGCCAACGTCGTCCCTGGGCAGGCAACACCCGCACCACCAGCCCAAAGAGGACGACTGTGAATCCGGATCTCCCTGTTCCCCAGGGTCTCTACGACCCCGCCTTCGAACACGACGCCTGTGGCGTGGCCTTCGTCGCCGACATGCA
>JBKJLU010000400.1:0-7240 GCA_046596815.1 Acidimicrobiales bacterium
GATCACGACGAGCCGCCTAGCCACCGAGCGCACAGGCGCTCATGCGGGTTCGACCCTTGGGCGATTGGGTTGCCCTTGCGGAGTATGCAAGGGCAACCCAATCGCCCAAGGGTCGAACCCGCATGAGCGCCTGTCCGCTCGGTGGCTAAGCGGCTCGTCGTGATCGGCGGTGACGCCGGCGGCATGGCGGCGGCGTCGCAGGCCCGGCGGCGCAAGCCCGACCTCGAGATCGTCGCTCTGGAGATGGGGCGGTGGACGAGCTACAGCGCCTGTGGCATTCCGTATCTCGTCGGTGGCGAGGTGGCCGAGATGGACGACCTCATCGCCCGCACGCCGCAACAGTTCCGCGACAACTTTCGCATCGACGTGCGCATGCGTTCCGAGGCGATGTCGATCGACACGGCCAAGCAGCAGGTCGAGGTGCGCGATCACGAACACGACCGCACGTACACCATCGGATACGACGACCTCCATATCGGGACGGGGTCCAAACCGATGCGTCCACCGCTTCCCGGCATCGACGGACCCGACGTGCACGGGGTCCAGAATCTCGAGGACGCGTCACGACTGCTCGAGTCGATGCGCACGCGCGACGTGAAGCGGGTCGTGGTCGTGGGCGGCGGCTACATCGGTCTCGAGATGGCCGAGGCCTTCCTCAACCAAGGCGCGAAGGTCACGGTCGTCACCGCCACCCCGCAGCCGATGAGCACCCTCGATGAAGACATGGGGTCGATCGTCGCCGACGCCATGCGGGGCCACGGCATCGACGTGCACTGCAATGAGCGGGTCGTCTCCTTCGAACCGGGAGCCGTGCACACCTCGACGGGCGCGACGTTGCCGGCTGACCTCGTCATCCTCGGCACCGGAGTCGCTCCGAACAGCCGCATCGCCGAGGAAGCGGGCATCGCCACCGGACATCGGAACGCCATCAAGGTCGACCGTCGCCAACGCACCTCGGTGGCGAACGTGTGGGCCGCGGGGGACTGTTGTGAGAGCTTCCACCGGGTGACCGGCGAACACATCCACGTCGCCCTCGGCACCGTCGCCAACAAGCAGGGGCGGGTCGCCGGCATCAATCTCGGCGGAGGGTACGCCACCTTTCCCGGAGTCATCGGTACGGCCGTCACCAAGCTGTGCGCCCTCGAAGTCGCGCGCACAGGCGTCACCGAAAGGGAAGCGATCGCCACCGGCTTCGAATACGTCGCCGTCACCGTCGACTCGACCACTCGCGCCGGCTACTACCCGGGTTCCCAGCCCATCAAGATCAAGTTGCTGGCCGAGCGGGGGAGCGGGCATCTGCTCGGCGCCCAGATCCTCGGCAACGAAGGCGCCGCCAAGCGCATCGACGTGCTGGCGACGGCGCTCACCGCCCAAATGACGGTCGAGGAGATGACCGGTCTCGACCTCAGTTACGCCCCGCCGTTCAGCCCCGTTTGGGATCCGGTACTGATCGCCGCCCGCAAAGCCGCCGAAGCGCTCGCCGGTTGATTCACAAAGACGAAACATTCGGGTCACGGAAGCGAAACCTCGTCCCGACAGGCTCCCGGCATGGAAATAGACAGCGGGAACACCGCCTGGGTGCTGGTTTCGGCCGCACTCGTGTTGTTCATGACCCCAGGACTGGCCTTCTTCTACGGAGGGATGGTCCGATCGAAGAACGTGCTCGGCATGCTGATGCAGAACTTCTTCGCCATGGGTCTCATCAGCGTGATCTGGGTGGTGATCGGTTTCAGCCTCGCCTTCGGTGACGGCGGCAAGTTCATCGGCAACCTCGACTTCGCAATGCTGAAGTCGCTGAGTGATGCCAAGACGGTGCTCCCGGGGTACGTCGATGACTTCGCCCTCACCATTCCGGTGCTGGCTTTCGTCGCCTACCAGATGATGTTCGCCATCATCACGCCCGCCCTCATCACCGGCGCCACCGCCGACCGACTGAAGTTCAGCGCCTACGCCGTCTTCATCGGACTGTGGTCGATCCTGGTGTACTCGCCCGTCGCCCACTGGGTGTTCAGCCCCGAGGGATGGCTCTTCCAGAAGGGCGCCCTCGACTTCGCCGGCGGCGCCGTCGTGCACATCAACGCCGGCATCGCCGCCCTCGTCCTCGTCCTCGTCCTCGGCAAGCGCCGCGGATGGCCGAGCGAGCCGATGCCCCCGCATTCCCTGCCCCTCACGCTGCTCGGCACCGGCATCCTGTGGTTCGGCTGGTTCGGCTTCAACGCCGGTTCCGCCCTCGGCGCCAACGGGCTCGCCGCCCAGGCCCTCATCAACACCCACCTGGCGGCCGCCGCCGCCATGCTCGGTTGGTTGGTCATCGAGAAGATCCGGGGTGGACATGCGACGACGTTGGGCGCGGCCTCGGGTGCTGTGGCCGGTCTCGTCGCCATCACCCCGTGCGCCGGATTCGTCGGTGGCGTGTCTCCGCTCATCATCGGGTTCGCCGCCGGCGTCGTGTGCTTCCTCGCCATCCAGCTGAAGTTCAAGCTCGGCTACGACGACAGCCTCGACGTCATCGCCGTGCACCTCGTGGGCGGCATCCTCGGCTCGATCCTGCTCGGCGTCTTCAGCGACACCAGCGTCAACTCCCTCGGCTTCGACGGCCTGCTGTTCGGCGGGAGCGAGCTCATCGTCAACCAGCTCATCGCCGTCGGTGCAACGATCGCCTTCTCTGGCATCGTGTCGTTCATCCTCGCCAAGGGCATCGACGCCGTCATCGGCCTGCGCATCACCCCGGATCAGGAGAACGAAGGCATGGATCAGTCGCTGCACACAGAGAACGCCTACGCATTCGCAGGAAGGAGCTGAGATGAAGCTCGTCACCGCCATCGTGAAGCCGTTCAAACTCGACGAGGTGAAGGAGGCCCTCAAGGACGCCGGCGTCCAGGGCATGACCGTTTCGGAGGTGCAGGGCTTCGGCCGCCAGCGGGGTCACACCGAGGTCTACCGGGGCGCCGAGTACACCATCGACTTCGTGCCCAAGGTGCGCATCGAGATCCTCGCCGACGACAACGAAGTCGACCGCATCGTCGACGCCGTGGTCGCCGCCGCCCGCACCGACAAGATCGGTGACGGCAAGGTCTGGGTCACCGAGGTCGACCGCATCGTCCGCATCCGCACCGGAGAGATGGGTGTTGATGCGGTGTAAGCAACCGTGAAGCACGACGTGTGGCTGGCCTCTCTGCTCGGAAACGAGCAGGGGGTCAGCCTCGTCGCCGTCGGGTCGTACGGAAGGGGGGATGCGGCGCCCCACTCCGATCTCGATCTCGTGCTGTTGCACAACGGCAAGCGCAAGGGGCCGCAGGTCAAGGAGATCGCCGACCGGCTCTGGTATCCCATCTGGGATCGGGGCCTCGGGCTCGACCACAGCGTCCGCACCGTCAAGGAGGCGTTGGCCGTGGCCGACGGCGACCTCAAGGCGATGCTCGGCATGCTCGACGCCCGCCACGTCGCCGGTGACCCCGCCCTCACCGACGAGCTGGCCGCCCGCGCCCTCGACCAGTGGCGGGGCAAGGCCAAACGGTGGCTGCGGGTGCTCGACGACGCCGTCCATGATCGGCATCGGCGTTTCGGTGAGGTCGCCTATCTGCTGGAGCCCGAGTTGAAGGAAGGTCGCGGCGGGCTCCGCGACGTCCACGCACTCCACGCCGCCGCCCGGGCCACGCCGGTGCTGCACGACCGCTTGCGGGGGCTACGCGAGCCCCACGAGAAGCTCGCTTCCATCCGCTCGGCTCTGCACCAACGCGCCGGCAAGTCACTCGACGGTCTGGTGCTGCAAGAGCAAGACGCCGTCGCCGCCGACCTCGGCTACGGCGACGCCGACCTGCTGCTGGCCGATGTCAGTGCTGCGGCTCGGGCCATCGCCTACATCAGCGATGATGCCTGGGATCGGGTGCGGGCATGGCTCGGCGGGCCGGTGTCGCGGGCCGAGCGGGTGATCGTCGAGTCCGACCCGGCGCGGTGGCTGGCGGCGGCCGTCGAAGCGGCGGAGACCGGCATCCCCCTGTCGCCGAGCGCGCTGGCCTCGGTGGCCGAGGGCGTGAAAGGGACGGCGTCGCCCGACGTCTGGCCCGACGAATGGCGCAACGACCTCGTGTCCCTCCTCGGCGCCGGGCCCAACGCCATCAGCGTGCTCGAGGCCCTCGACCACCACGGTCTGCTCACCTGGTTGCTGCCCGAGTGGGAGGCCGTGCGCCACAAGCCCCAGCGCAACGCCTATCACCGCTTCACCGTCGACCGGCACCTCTGGGAGGCGGCGGCGCGGGCGGCGGCGCTCACCCGCACCGTCCGTCGGCCCGACCTCCTGCTCGTGGGCGCGTTGCTGCACGACATCGGCAAGGGCTTCCCCGGCGACCACACCGACACCGGCATCGAAGCCGTCGGACGCATCGGGCCGCGTCTCGGTTTTCCGCCGGCCGACGTGGCCGTGTTGCAGGCCATGGTGCGCCACCACCTCCTCCTCCCCGACGTGGCCACGCGCCGTGACCTCGACGATCCGGCCACCATCGCCCACGTCGTCCGCGAGGTCGGCGACATCGACACCCTCGAGCTCCTCGGCGCGCTGACCGAGGCCGACTCGTTGGCCACGGGCTCGTCGGCCTGGTCCGACTGGAAAGCCGGCCTCGTCTCCGACCTCGTGGGTCGGGTGCGGGACTCGCTGTCGGGCTCGGGGGCCAAGAACGTCGCGGATCCCGCCATGATCTCGATTCCCGAAGGCCTGCGAGAGGGGCTGCGGGGCGAGGGGCTGCGGTGCACCGTCGTCTATCCCGACCGCCCCGGGCTGTTCTCCACGGTCGCCGGCGTCCTCGCCCTGCACGGCCTCGATGTGCGCAGCGCCACCGCCGGCCAGGCCGCCGACGGTCGCGCCGTCGAGATGTTCGACATCGATCCCCCGTTCGGCGACGAGCCCAGGTGGCCGCGGGTCGCCGCCGATCTCGAGGCCGTGCTCGACGGTCGTCTGGCCCTGGCCGACAAGTTGATCGAGCGCTCCCGCAGCTACGAGCGTCGCTACCGTCCCACCGCCGCCCGCCCCGCCGACCCTCGGGTGCTGATCGACAATGCCGCGTCCGCCCGGGCCACCGTGGTCGAGGTGCGGGCCCCCGACGGCGTCGCGGTGCTGCACCGGATCACCGCGGCGTTGGCCCACTGCGGCCTCGACGTGCAGGTCGCACGGGTTTCGACCATCGGCCACGAGGTCGTCGACGCCTTCTACGTCGTCGACCGGGCCGGGGCCAAGCTCACCGACGACGAGGCCATCGCCGCTGTCGAAGCCGCCGTCCTACGCCAGTTGCGAGGCTGACCCGAAAACCTCAGTCGATGCGCAGCACGTAGCCCGAGCCGCGCACGGTCTGGATGACCGATGACTGCGAGCCGAGCTTGCGGCGCAGGCTCGAGACGTGGACCTCGACCAGGTTCTGGTCGTAGCCCTCGAAGCCCCAGACCCGACCCAGCAGGTCGGCCTTCGCCACCACGGTGCCCGCCTGCGCGGCGAGGTTGATCAACAACTCGAACTCGATGCGGGTCAGCTCGACGATCTCGCCGTCGACGAACACCCGCCGCCCCGGCTCGTCGATCTTGAGGGGCCCGACCTCGAGCACGCCCGAGCCGAGCGGGCCGCCACCGCCGACAAGACCGCCGCCGCGGTTGCGCCGGAGGATGACGCGGAGGCGGGCCAGCAACTCGGCCAGCACGAACGGCTTGGCCAGGTAGTCGTCGGCCCCCGATTCGAAGCCGGCGAGACGGTCTTCGACGCCGTGACGATCGGTCAGGAAGATGAACGGGATGTCGCCCCGCTGGCGGATGAAGCGGGCGACGGCGAGACCATCGGGGCCATCTCCGAGGTGGATGTCGAGGACCGCGACGTCGGGCTCGAACCGCCCATCCGTGAGTGCGGCCTCGGCGCCGGCGGCATCGGCGGCCGCCCGCACCGTCCACCCGTCGCGTTGGGGCGCGGTCACGAGCAGGTCGCGCACCGAGGCATCGTCGTCGACGACGAGGATCCGGGCTTCGGTCGCGGCCATACCCCTCCATCATCGGGCCTTCAGCGGAGCTTCAGCAATTATCCTCAGTCGGATGGCCGACCAGCAGGATCTGCTTCGTTGGAGCCACGCCCTCGCCGGCATCGCCCGCACCGGCCTCGGCTTCACCGAGTCGCTCTATGAACGAGAGCGCTACGAGGAGATCCTGAAGGTGGCCGCCGACATCGGCGTGGCCGCCGGTCACGAACTCGAGGCGGAGGCGTTGGCCGAAGAGTGGTTGAAGCTCGTGGGTGAAGGCGTCGCCGGCTACGTGACCCCCAAGGTCGCCGTGGGCGCCGTCGTCGGCAACGACAGGGGCGAGATCCTGCTCGTGCAACGGGCTGACTCGGGGGTCTGGCTCTATCCGACCGGATGGGCCGACATCGGCTACTCGGCGTCCGAAGTGGCGGTGAAGGAGGTGCTCGAGGAGACGGGCATCGAGGTCGAGCCCGTCCGTCTCGTCGCCGTGCTCGATGGGTTGCGCCTCAACTTCACCCGCATCCCGCTGTACTCCCTGGTCTTCCACTGCCGCATGACCGGCGGAGAACTCCTGGCCCATCCGCTCGAGTGCCGCGACGTCGGGTGGTTCGCCGAGGACGCGCTTCCCGCCCCGCTCGCCGGCGCCGAGCGCTGGGGCGTCGCCGCCTTCTCCGCCATCCGGGGCGAACCGATCGACGTCGCCTTCGATCCACCCCGCCCCGACGTCTGGCGCACGTAAACGAAGCAACTCGCACCAGCCTGGTCGGGCTAGACTTAGCCCATGTTGGTGAACATGCATGAGGCAAAGTCCCAGTTGTCGAAACTGGTCGAGCGGGCGGCCGACGGAGAGGACATCGTGATCGCCCGCGCCGGCCGCCCTGTGGCGCGACTCATCGCCTACGCAGAGCGCACCGAGGCTCGGCGGCCCGGCGCCCTGGCCGGCCAGATCTGGATCGCTGATGACTTCGACGACACACCTGAGGACGTGATCGCGGCGTTCGAAGGAAGCTGATGCACCTGCTCCTCGACACCCACATCCTGCTTTGGTGGCTCGCCGGTATCCCGTTGCAACCGGAGGCTCACGAACGCATCGTCGATCCCGCCGTCGGCGTCGTGGTGAGCGCGGCGACCGTCTGGGAGGTCGCGATCAAGCGAGCGCTCGGGAAGCTCAGGCTCGACGGGTCCATGGAGGAACACCTCCGAGGAAGTGCCTTCCACTCGCTCGCCATCACTGCGTCACACGCCGAACG
>JBKJLU010000428.1:0-4179 GCA_046596815.1 Acidimicrobiales bacterium
CTTCGCCCACCTTCCCATCTACGGCCTCGAGGACCTGGGTTTCGTCGGACGCGGGGAAGCCGGCGCGTTCATCGCCGAGGGCAACACCGCGCCAGGCGCCAAGCTCCCGCTCAACACCAACGGCGGCGGTCTGTCGTACACCCACTCCGGCATGTACGGGATGTTCGCCATCCAGGAGTCGGTGCGCCAGCTCCGGGGCACGGCACCGGCACAGGTGCCCGATGTCGAAGTCAGTGTGGCCCACGGGGTCGGTGGGATGTTCGCCGCCTCCGGCACCCTGGTACTCACCAACCAAGAGCTCTGAGACGGGGCCGTCAGGGAACGAGGTAGCCCGACACCCGCACGGTCAGTTCGCCGTCGGCCGGGTCGTCCTCGAACACGAACTCGAGTTCCTCGACCTCGCCTCCGGAGAGGAAGTCGACCATCTGGTCGCCCTCGACGTCACCATCGTCGGTGGTCAGCGTGGCCACGACCTGCACCTGCTCGGCCGTGCGCACGCCCCGGTTCTCGACCTCGACGGCGACGAAGAACTGACCCTCCCGCTCGGTGACCTCGGTGAGGGTGGCCACCGGTGCCGGGGGCACGTCGCTGTCGGGGATTTGAGCCACGACGAGCCCGACGACGGCCAGGAGGATGGCGGCGGCGAGAACGAACGCCACCCACTCGGCGCCTGACCGCTTGTCGCGCCCAGAACTCCTACGACGCGAGCTCATACGACCAACCTTCCGGCGGCGCCGCCGATGGCTGCGGGCAGGCCGAGCACGATGACCTGGGTCAGGGTGAAGGGGAACGGATCGTCGAGCGTGACCCGGCCGAAGAACAGCATCAGCGCGGCCGCGGTGACGAGCGACAGGAGGTAACACACCACGGTCTCGGTCGCCGGGTGCTGGATCACGCCAGATTGGCTGCGTCGCGACTTCTCGTCGGAGAAGCCCGCCTCGAACACGATCACGTAGGACACGACCAGAGAGGCGATCAGGAGGGCCAGCACCCAGGGGGCCGAGAGGGCGGCACCGATCATCGGGACCTCGTCGGTCGGAGCAATGGCGAACGAGACGAAGGTGGCTCCGAGGACGGTTCCGCCGATGTCCGAGAGCGTGGCGTTCGTGTCGTCATCCGCCACCGCGTCGTCATCCGGCCCGTCGTGACCATCCTCCTCGCCAGAACGGCTACGGCGGAGGAAATGGGTGGCGAAGCCCACCCCCACGACGAACGGCGCCGACTCGTAGATCACCTTGCCCATGGCCTCGTCGATCGGCGTCGTTCCCGTGAGTTCCCGAAGCAGGACGAGGACGGCGGCGACACAGACAAAGGCGATGGCGAGGGCCTCGACCGAATCCATGGCGGCGTCGACAAGGCGGATGTCCTTCGTCGTACGGAACCCCCCTGTCCGGTTCAACACGACGAGCACAAGGAACGACATCGCGAGCACGACGAGCATCCGGAGCGGACTGGCGAAACTCCCGATCCACCACACCTCCATGGTGTAGAGCAGGGGGATTCCGAAGAGCATGCCGCCGGCGGCGGCGCGCGCCGCGTCCTCGGCCTCCCGGCGCCAGCCGGTCGCTTCGGCTACAGCCATCCGCGTCGGCGGAAGAGCACGAACAACGAGACGCAGGCGATGACCATCATCGACAGAGCAAACGGATAGCCGTAGAGCCAGCCGAGTTCGGGCATGTGTTCGAAGTTCATGCCGTAGACGCCGGCGATCATCGTGGGGACGGCGACGATGGCCACCCACGCCGAGATCTTGCGCATGTCCTCGTTCTGGCGGATGCCGACCTGGGCGAGGTTGGCGCTGAGCACGCTGGTCAACAGCGCATCGAGGGCGTCGATGCGATCGGAAGCCCGCAGCACGTGATCGTGCACATCGCGGAAGTACTCCTTCGGGGCCTCCATGCTGTGAGGCACTCTTCCCTTCGACAGGATGTCGAGAGGCTCGGCCAACGGGTGCACGGCCTGACGGAACTCGAGCACCTCCCGCTTGAGCTTGTAAATGCGTTCGGCGGCGTTGGCCCGGATCGACGAGAAGACCTGGTTCTCCACCTGCTCGATGTCGCCGTCGAGGTCGCGCAGCACGGCGGCGTAGTCGTCGACGACCCGGTCCATGATGGCGTGGAGCACACCGATCGGCCCGCAGTTCAGCTCGTCGGGGACGTGGCTGAGCTCTCGCCGGATGTCGGCCACGACGTTGGTCTCGCCGTGGCGCACGGTGATGATGAAGCCCTCGCCCAGGAACACCATGATCTGGCTGAGCTCGATCACTTCCTCGGAGTCGACGTAGCGGGCCGCCTTCAGCACGACGAAGACCGTCTCGCCATAGATCTCGAGCTTGGGTCGCTGCTGGGCGTGCACCGCGTCCTCGACGGCGAGGGGGTGAAGATCGAAACGACCCGTGACCTCACACAGTTCGTCGTGGCTCGGCTCCCGCAATCCGATCCACACGAACCCGTGCGTTCCTCGTTCGGTCTCGGAGAGCGCCTGCTCGAGGGGGACCTGTCCGCCCTTCCGCACACCGCCCTCATACACCGCGCAGTCGACGATCACCCCTGGAGTCTGCCCCGGCGGCGCGCCAAAGATGTGCTTTCCTGGGAAACGTGACCGACGCCGTCGTCAGCGAGCTCAGGGGGGAGGCTGCGCGCCGCCTGGCCGCCGTCGACCAACGCCTGACGTCGGGTCGCCGCACGCTCGTCGACGTCCTCGGCCGAGCCGAACGGCCACTCACCGTCCCCGACATCATCGCCAGCGCGACGTCGGCATTGGCCCAGAGTTCGGTCTACCGGAACCTCACCGTGTTGCTCGAGGCGGGCGTCGTCCGCCGGCTCCTGGGCACCGACGAACTGGCCCGCTTCGAACTCGCCGAAGATCTTGCCGACCACCACCATCATCTGCTCTGCAACAGCTGCGGCTCGGTCAGTGACGTGCGGGCGGCGCCGAAGCTCGAGCGAGCCCTCAGCGAGGCCGCTCGGCTGGCCGCCGACGAGGCCGGCTTCGAGGTCACCGAGCACCGCATCGATCTCGTGGGTCGCTGCTCGGCCTGTCGCTGAGAGCCCGGAAGAACACTACGGAGCGGCGCGGTCGCTGAGCCGCGAAGCCAGGCCGGCGACCCGTCCCCGTCTTCGGCCGCCGGCGACCGTGGCCACCACGAACACCGCCGCGGCCACGAGGACGATGGTGCCGCCAGGCGCCAAGCCGCCACTCCTCGCCAACCCCAACCCGACGACGGCCGAGGCGGCGCCGATTCCGGCGGCGACGACCAGGGTGGAGCGAAACGACGGGGTCAGGCGCTGGGCCGCCCCAACGGGGAGCACCATCATGGCGGCGACGAGGAGGATGCCCACGACCCGCATGGCGGCGACCACGGTGACGGCGGCGAGCACGGCGATGAGTAGGTTCAGCCGGTCGACGGGTAGTCCGGCGACGCGGGCGGCTTCCTCGTCGAGCACGATCGAGAAGAGCGCCCGCCACGTGCGGGCGACGACGGCCACGATGACCAGTCCGAGGGCGGCGATGGTGGCCACGTCGGCGCGACTGACGGTGAGGATCGAGCCGAAGAGGTAGGTCAGGATCCCGGCGTTGAGCCCTCCCGCGAGGCCGGTGAGCACGACGCCGCCGGCGATGCCCGAGTAGAAGAAGAGGGCCAGAGCGAGGTCGCCAGACGCGCCGCCCCGAGTGCGCAGCCACTCGATGGCGATCGCTCCGACAACCGCAGCCACCAGGGCCGTCCAGATCGGCCACACGTCGAGGAAGAGCCCGGCGGCGACGCCAGCGAAGGCCACGTGCCCGAGACCGTCGCCCAACAACGACAATCGCTTCTGCACCAGGAAGGTACCGATCAGCGGTGCGCCGATCCCGACCATGACCCCCGCCAGCAGGGCCAGCTGCATGTACTCCCGATCGAAGGGATACGGAAGCGCCACGTCAGCCCTCGAGCCACATCGGCAGGTCGTCGCGATGGACGCCGAGGCTCACGCCCCGCGAGACCAGGTCAGCGGGCGGGCCGCCGAAGACGATGCCTCCGCGCCGCAGCACCAACACGCGATCGAGATCGTCGGCGACGGCGCCGAGTTCGTGGGATACCAACAACACGCCGGAGCCGTGGGCTTCGACGAGGTGCACGAGGGCGTCGCGGAATCGGGCCTGTGACTCGGTGTCGACCCCGGCGACGGGCTCGTCGAG
>JBKJLU010000140.1:0-9808 GCA_046596815.1 Acidimicrobiales bacterium
ACCCTCGGGCAGGCCGCCGGCCTTGGCCGTCATCTCGCCCCAGCCGCGCATCCGTTCCTCGAGCCCACCGGGATCCGGCAACTGGCTCACGTGACAGAGCAGTGCCTTGACCTTGCGAGAGAGCACCTCGGTCGTGTCGATCCAGGTGTTCGGCTCGGGCGCGCTCATCACCCAGGTCTCGGCGACCGACCATCCGGTGAGGTTCTCATGCAGAAGTTCTGTAAACGTGAAGTCGTTGCGGGCGTCGGGATAGATGGCACACATCGAGGCTTCACCTGCCGCCAGGTGGTCGGGATGGCTGGCGTAGATGCGATCCCAGTTGCGCTGCGGCGACTGGCACAGCACCCGCTGGGGGCGGACCTTGCGAATGACGCGAGAGATGTCGCGTCGCAGATCGAGGGTCACCTCGAGGCGACCGTCGGGATAGCCGAGCCAGTAGATGTCGTCGACGCCGAGCACAGACGCCGCCGCCTCCTGCTCGCCCCGACGGATGCGGGGGATCTCCGAACGGGGCACCGACGCATCGAAGCCCCCGGCGTCGCCGTCGGTGATGATGCAGTAGCTGACGGCGATGCCCTTGTCGGTCCAGGTCGCCACCGTGCCCGCCGACCCGAAGTCGACGTCGTCGGGATGGGCGGTGATGACCAGGATTCGTTCGATGTCGTCGTCGCTCAGCACGCGGTCGAGAATACCGAGGTGGGAGGAGTTGCACTCGGGCATCTACCATTCCGCCCCATGGGTACCGGTGCACACTCCAAGGTTCGGGTCAAGAACGACCGCGTGAAGGCGAAGAAGGCTCGCGACAAGAAGCGGGCGGCTGAGGCAGGAGCGGCGCGGGCCGAAGCCAAGAAGTAGTCACTCCAGAGCCGCGTAGGGAGCCTGGTCTCCGGTCGCCTGCGCGGCTCGCACCTCGGCCAGGCTCTCCCGCAGGGCGGCGAGGTAGCCCTGGATGCGTCCCTCCTCGGCGTGCACGGCATTGACCGTGCAGTGCAACGACGGTGGCGGCCCTTGCTGGTCGCAGTACCAGCCGCGAGCGAACAAGGCGTTGCCCACGGCGAAGGTGTCGGCGTCGGTGACCCGGTAGGCCACGAGCGTCGCCTCGGGTTCACCCAGAACCTCGATGCCGGGTTCGGCCCGCAGTCCGGCGACCAGTTCCTCGGCCGCGCCCCGGGCGGCTTTGGTGAGGCGGAGGTACCCGTCCTCGCCGACGTGGGTGAGCACGGCCCAGGCGGCGGCGATCGGTCCGCCCGACTTCGTGCCCAGCACCCCCGATGAGGCGTAGAAGCCACCGAGCCAGTCGTCGGTCGTGAAGGTCTGGTACTTCCGCAGGGCCTTCGAACGGTGGATGATGACGGACGCGCCCTTGGCCGTGTAGCCGTACTTGTGGAGGTCGACCGACATCGACGTCACCCCCGGCACCCGAAAATCGAACGGGGGGATGGGATAGCCGAGGCGTTCGAGCATGGGCAGGGTGATGCCCCCCATGCATCCGTCGACATGGCAGTTGATGTCGCGTTCGGCGGCCAGCGCGGCAATGTCACCCACGGGATCGATCACCCCTTGGGGATACTGCGGAGCCGAGGCCACGAGCACGACCGTGTTGTCGTTGATGGCGGCGGCCATGGCATTGGGATCGGCCTTGAAGTCGGGCCCGACGGGTACCCGCACCGCCTTGACGCCGAAGTACTCGGCCCCCTTGGTGAAGGCGGCGTGGGCGCTGGTCGGGAGCACCATCTCGGGCGCCGTGATCCCCCGCTCGGCTTTGGCTCGCATCTTCGCCGCCTTCACCGCCATGAGAATCGACTCGGTGCCACCGGTCGTCATGAACCCGGACGCCTCCGGTCCGCCGTGGAGGAGGTCGCCCACCATCGCCACGACCTCGCTCTGCATGCGTCCTACGCTCGGGAAGGCGATCGGGTTCAGCGCGTTCGTCGAGAGGAACCGGCCCGATGCCTCGACGGCCAGGTCGTGGATCTCGTCGCCGGCGTCATAGGCCAAGCTGAACACCCGACCTCCCCGCCAGTCGACGTCGCCGGTCTTGCGTTCGTCGAGCGACGCCAGGACTTCGGAGACGGGCCGGCCGGTCTTGGGGAACATCTGGCGGAACGTAGCCGCCGCAGCCTCAGACGCTGAGGGCGGCCGGCGCCACGTCGGGGCGCCGGCCCAACACGAGAATGGCGAGGTCGTCGCGCGGCTCCCCGCGACCGTGGATCGTGACTGCTTCCTCCAGCGCCGCCACGATCTGCGTCGGCGAGAGTCCGGCACAGGACTCGAGCACCTCCCGCACGCCGTGGTTCCCGAATTGCTCGTTGTCTCGACGGGCTTCGATCAATCCGTCGGTGAACAACACGATGGCGTCGCCGGAGCGCAGGTCGAAGGTGACGACCGAGAGGTCGACCTCGGACACGACCCCGAGCAGCGTTCCCGGACGACCGATCTGGCTGACCTCGCCGTTGGCCCGAACGAGGAAGGGCAGAGGGTGGCCGGCGACGCAGAGCCGCCCTCGCAGCCCGTCGCGCGACGGTTGCAGGGTCATCAGGCAGACGGTGAGAAAACGCTCGCCCGACTCCCGGATGACAGCCTCGTTGAGCGCCCGCAGCACCTGCTTCGGATTCCGCAAGGTGAGCGCTCCCGCGCGGACGGTATAGCGGGCGAGGGCCGTCAGGGTGGCAGCGGCCGAGCCCTTGCCCTGGACGTCACCGATGACCACGCCCCAGCCCGGTCCGCGTAGCGGGAAGATGTCATAGAAGTCGCCGCCGACGAGCACCGTGTCGCCCGGCGTCTTGTAGGTCGCGGCGAGGGCGAAATGGGCGACATCGGGCAGTGCCGGCGGAAGCAGGCTGCGCTGCAACGTGCCCGCGATCTCCCGCTGCGTCTCGTAGGCCCGGGCGTTGTCGAGGGCGAGCGCGGCCCGTCGCGCCAGGTCCATGGCCACCGCCAAGTCGCTCTCGTCGTAGCGACGGGAGCCACCGCTGGCGAACGTCATGGCGCCAAGTGTCCGCCCTCTGGCCATCAGTGGCACGACCATCGCCGTCGTAAACCCGAGATCGCGCAACAACTCGTCGTAGGCGCCGCCGTTCGACCCCAGCCGCAGCACGGCGTCGTCGACGACCGGCACCAGATGGGGCTCGCCGGTACGGATCACCCGGGGGACGCCGGTCTCGGCATCGGCGTCATGGGGATGGGCGGTGCGAAGCTCTTGGGCTCGAGCTTCCTTGACCGGATCGGCGTGGGCGATGGCCACCCGCTCGATCGATGATCCGTCGGCACCGACGAGGGCGATGCTGCACCAGTCGGCCATGGTCGTGACCACCAGGCGGGTGAAGGATTGGAGCGTCACGGCGAAGTCGAGGGTGGCCAGCACCGTCGACGCCTCGGCCAGCAGAGCGAGGCGGGCCTGGGCGACCTGGGCGTCGCGCAGGGCCTGGCCGAGTTCGATCTCGGTCATGACCGATCCGGCGAGTTCCTCGAGGAGTTCGACGTCGGTCGGCGTCCAGGCTCGCGGCTCGGTATCGATCACGCAGATCGACCCCAGGACCGCACCTTCCCTGGTCACCAGCGGGACACCGAGATAGGCATGCACGCCGAGTTCGGGAATGGCCAGGCTGTCGGACACCCGCTCGTCTCGCTCGGCGTCGGTGACGACCAGGGGTGCGCCCGTCGTCACCACGTGTTGACAGAGCGAATGCGACAGCGGCGTACTCGTTTCGGTCACGCCGAGAGCGCTTTTGAAGAACTGGCGGCGATCGTCGACCAGAGTGACCAACGAGACCGGGGCGTCGAGCAGGCGCGCCGCCATTCGGGTGAGTCGGTCGAATCCCGGCTCCGGGGCAGTGTCGAGGAGTCCGGTGCGGAGCAGCGCCTCGAGGCGGGCGCCATCGTCGAGCGCTTGGCCATCCATCGCTCCGGGACGCTAACCGGTGACTGCGATGGGTCGATTGCCACGGTTCCGGGAAGGGTGGCCTCGTGCGATGGAAGCGAACAGGGCCCAGCGATCAGATCGATGACCGCCGAGGCAGCGGCGGGAGCCGAGGAGGCTTGGGCGGAGGGTTCCCCATGGGCGGCAAGGCCGCGGGTGGTGGCCTCGGTCTGATCGGCCTCATCCTCGCCCTCGTCCTCGGAGGCGGCAACATCCTCGGGGGCGGAGGAGGAGGAGGTGGTGGCTTCGGCGTCGACCCCGGTCTCTCTCCGTTCGAGGCTCCCGCCCAGGGATCCGAACGGGGGCTCGACGGCGCCCCCGATCCCGACGCCGAGCTCGTCGACTTCGTCACCTTCGTCACCGAGGACATCCAGCAGTCGTGGGAGGAGCAGTTCAAGGCCGCGGGCAAGGACTACACCACGACCCAGTTGGTGATTTTCGAAGACGGCACCAACACCGGGTGCGGTTCGGCCTCCTCAGCTACCGGACCCTTCTACTGTCCGGCCGACAACATGGTGTACCTCGACCTCGGCTTCTTTCGCGACCTCCATACGCGCTTCGGCGCCCCCGGAGACTTCGCCCAGGCCTACGTGATCGCCCATGAGTTCGGGCACCACGTCCAGAACCTTCTCGGCGTCAACGAGCAGGTGCGCCGCCAACAGTCGAAGAGCCCCGACAAGGCCAACGCCCTGTCCGTCCGCCTCGAGCTGCAGGCCGACTGCTTCGCCGGCGTCTGGGCCCATTCGGCCTTTCAGGACGAGTTGCTCGAAGCGGGCGATCTCGAGGAAGGACTCGGCGCTGCGGCGGCGGTCGGCGACGATCGGATCCAGAAGGAGTCCACTGGCCGCGTCGACCCCCACTCGTTCACCCACGGCACATCGGCGCAACGGATGGAGTGGTTCCAGAAGGGCTACGACAAAGGCAACCCGAGTAGCTGCGACACGTTCTCGTAAAACAACGCAACCGACCCGCGCCGGTCAGCCCTGTACCGCGCTGACGAAGGCGAGCACGCTGAGCACGGCCAAGGCGACGCCGGCGATGCGGCGGACGATGAACACGGGCACGACCCGCAGCACGGTGCGGCCGAGCAGCACCGCCAACGCCGCGACCGTGGCCAACGCGCCGAACGAGCCGACGAACACGCTCAGCGGGTTCCCGAATCGGGCGGCGAACCCCGCCGTGGCCAACTGACTGAGATCGCCGAACTCCGACACGAAGAGCACCCCGAACGACGTGACGATCGATCGCCAGGGTCCGGCGGGGCGGACGTCGACCTCGTGCTCCTCGTTGGCGCTCGCGTTCCGCAACAGCAACACGGCCCCGATGCCGAACAACAGACCGGAGACGACGGCTACGACTCGCTGGGGAGCCAGGGAGATGAGTCCGCCGGCGGCGACGGCCAGACCGACCTGCACGAAGAAGGCCGAGGTCACCCCGATCCAGACGTAGAGCGGCCGAAAGCGGGTCGAGAGGATCAGGGTCGCCACCATCGTCTTGTCGGGGAGCTCGGCCGCGAAGATGACCCCGAAAACGGTGAGCACGACGGCGAGATCCACGGCGAGGGTCTAGTGCGGGGAATCCCCGGCTGGGCACCGGCGTTGTTCTCGTCCGTGCAGGTCGAGATCTGGTCAGACGTCGTGTGCCCGTGGTGCTACATCGGCAAGCGCCGGTTCGAAGCGGCCCTCGCCGACTTCGAGCACCGCGACGAAGTCGAGATCACGTGGCACAGCTTCGAGCTCGACCGCCATGCCCCCGCCGAACGAATCGGCAGCTACGCCGAGATGCTCGGCCGCAAGTACGGCATGGGGCCAACCCAGGCCAATGCGGCCCTCGACAACATGACCGAGGCGGCGGCGAGCGAAGGCTTGACGTTCCACTTCGACCGGGTGCGTCCTGGCAACACCCTCGATGCCCACCGCCTGCTGCACCTCGCTCGGGACAAGGGCGTGCAGGGCGAGATGAAAGAGCGGCTCCTGCGCGCCTACTTCACCGAGGGCGAAGCGATCGGCGACCGCGCGGTGCTGACCCGGATGGCCGCCGACGTCGGCATCGACGCCGGCGACGTCGCCGCCATGTTCGACGGAGACGGCTACACGAACGAGGTCAGGGCCGATGAGGCGGCGGCCGAAGAGCTGCAGATCAGCGGTGTTCCGTTCTTCGTCATCGATCGCCGGTACGCGGTCTCCGGCGCCCAGCAACCCGAGGCATTCACGAAGGCCTTCGAGCGAGCCTGGGCCGATCGGGTCAGCCTGCCAGCACCCGTTCGAGCAGGAACCACGAATTGAGGAAGACGTGGCCGACGATGACCGGGCGAAGGTCATCGGTCACGTGGACGAACCAGCCGAACACCGCACCGACCGCCATCATCCCCAAGGCGGCTGCGGGGCGCGATCCACTCGTCCACGACAGGGCGGCGCCGTAGATCGCCGCTTGGCCGAGCACGGCGACGACCGGTCCTGAACGCCGGCGCAGTCCGGCCAGAAGCACTCCCCGGAAGACCCGCTCCTCGACGACGGGGGCCACGACCAACAGGGTGACGGCCTCGATGGCGAACACCCACCACGGTCCGACCGGACGAAGGCCGAGGCCGAAGGGACCGGCGACGAGGGAGAGCACGAACGTTCGCGCGAACAGGGCGAGGAGGAAGACGATGACGCCGCGCAGCACGCCGTCGGTTCCCATTCTCCGCAGCGCCGGCCATGCCGATCCCTTGCTTTGGGTTCGCCGGTACAGGAGCGTGGCCCCGGCGAGGACGATCGCCTCGAAGACCACGGCGGCGGCGGCGAACTGCAGCAGGGAACGCTCGCCGAGCACGGCGATGGCGAGGGCCGCCGATCCTCCAACCAGGGCGATGCCGATGGCCCACGGCACGGCGTTGGCTGCCGCATCGGGAGACGGAAGCAGCGCATCCGCCGACCCGCTCGCTCCCCCACCTCCGACGCTTCTCCGGCTCCGGATCGTCCGCGCGCCGAGTCGCTTCCGGACAGGTTGGTCGTCAACCGCCACCGGTTCACCCGGGGGCGGTCCGCCGCATCCGTCGATGTCGTCGAAGCTCCGACGACCGCCGTCGATCACCCATTCCGACCAACCGTCGCCGTCCCACCGACGGGCGGCATGGCGGCCCGTCGGATCGCGGTACCACCCCTGTTTGGGCTCTCCTCCACTGCGGGACACGCCGAATGCTGCCACGGGCCCGACAGAGATCTAGACCGTGCGCCCCAGGAAGCTGAGGAACTCGGTCTGCAGGTCCGCGCCTGCGGGCGGATCGACCTTGGGTCCGAAGGCTCCGGGGCGGCGCAGCATCGCGTCCATCGGCTTGATGCCCTCGTATCCGTGGGCGACGGCGTCCTGGTCGAGGTGCTCGTCTCCGCCCACGGCGCGGGCGAGGTCCCACGTGTGGACGAGGATGTCGAGCGAGAGCAACCGTCCCAGCATCACTTCGAGGGGCATCTCCCCCATGGGCGTGGGGATCACCTTCTCGAGCGCACCGGGCTGCCGGAGGGCGGCGATCACCGCCGCATTCGATTCGCGCCAGACGTCCTTGGGGTCGGCGTCGGCGTCGACTTCGGCGGCCTCGCCACCGTTGACGCCGGCGGCCACGCGCCGTTGCGAACCCACGACGTGGGCCACGACATCACGCGCCGTCCACTCGTCGCAGGGGGCCGGAGCCGACCACTTGTCGTCGGGGGTCGCTTCGACGCGCGCCCCGAACTGCTCGGCCAGATGCTGATACCGCTCGATCACCTCGGACATGCAGGCGACGCTATTGGACCTGCGCATAGGTTCGCGGCATGGCACCCAAGAACGTCCTGGTCACCGGCGCGTCCACCGGAATCGGCGAGGCCTGCGCCCTCCACCTCGATCGACTCGGATGGCGCGTCTTTGCCGGCGTTCGACGAGACGAGGACGGGGCCCGGCTGAAGGCCCAAGCCCCGACCGGGAGCCAACTGACGCCGGTTCGCATCGACGTCACCGACGAGACCCAGGTCGTCGCCGCCCTCGAGACGATCCGCACTGCCGTTGGCGCTGAGGGCCTGTCCGGACTGGTGAACAACGCCGGCGTGGCTCGCGGCGGCCCGATCGAGTTCCTGCCCCTCGATGAATGGCGCGATCAGTTCGAGGTGAACATCATCGGACAGATCGCCGTGACCAAGGCGGCGCTGGCCCTCATCCGACCGGTGAAGGGCCGCGTCGTCTTCATCGGTTCGATCAGCGGCCGGGTCTCACCCCCGATGGTCGCTCCCTACTCAGCGTCCAAACACGCCATCGAAGCCCTCGGTGCCGCCCTCCGCGAAGAGCTGCTGCCGTGGGGCATCAAGGTCGCGGTCGTCGAGCCGGGCGTCATCAAGACGCCCATCTGGGCGAAGGGCCGCGACCGGGTCGACGAGTTCGAACAACTCTTCGGCGCCGACGCCCTCGAGCTCTACCGCTCGCACATCGACACCATCCGCGCGTCCATCGACAAGAGCGAACGACGAGGCGTACCGGCCGCCAAAGTGGCCGATGCCGTCGAGCACGCGCTCACGTCAGACCGGCCCCGACACCGCTATCTGGTCGGCCCCGACGCCAAGCTCGCCGGCAACCTCGCCCGCGTCGTTCCCGATCGGCTGTGGGCCCGCCTCTCCCGGCGCCTTCTCTCGCTCTGACCCAGTCGAGCCGTAACGTCGTCGGCGTGGACTATGCCGACGTCGTCGCCGCTTCCTTCAACCCGTCCCCCGAGGGCTCCGTCGCCGCACCGACCATCGATCCCTCCCCGGCGCGTGGATTGCGCGATGCCATCGAGCCCATCGCCATGCACGTCGTCTGGGCGCGAGCCACGAACGAGCGACTGGCAACGCTCGGTCTCGACTTTTTGACCGGATACGTCTGGGGGCGGGCGGCGGCGCTCGGCGAGCCCGATGCCGGCGTGGTAGCGGCGACGTTCGCCGTCTTCGAGCCGGCCTTCGTCGGCGCCATGTACGACGCCGGACGCCGCGCGTGCGACCGAGAGACCATGCTGGCGGCCCGGTCGGAAGCGACCATCGCCAGCCTCACCGAAGCGCTCGGTGACGCTGACGTCGCGTCCGTCAGCGAAGTCCTGGCGTCCGCCGTCGCCGCCGTCGACGGCACGGGGAGGCCGCTGTTCTCCGGACTCCGTGCGCAGGCCTGGCCCGACGCCCCCGTCGGTCGTTTGTGGAGGGCCTGCGAACTGGTCCGTGAACATCGCGGTGACAGTCACGTCGCGGCCTGCATCGCTCGAGGCCTCGGGCCGATCGAGATGAACATCCTCACCGAGTTGTGGGTGGGTATGCCCCTCGGGGCCTACACCGCGACTCGCGGCTGGGCGCCCGACTCCATTGCGGCTGCAGCCGAGGCGCTGCGGGCACGAGGCCTCCTCGAAGCCGACGACCTCAGCCCCAACGGTCGCGCCTTGCGCAACGACATCGAGGCCACGACCGACGCCATGCAGGCGCCGCTGCTCGACGCCCTCGGCGCTGACCTGGAAGCCATGGTGGCGCTATTGACCGAATGGTCCGAGCGTTGCATCGCCGCCGGGGCCTTTCCGCCCGACGTCTTCAAGCGGGCCGCCGGATGAACCGTTGACGCAGGCCCTTCTGAAGGCCTAGGACTACGACACCAACTACAGGTCCCGGAGGCCAGATGCCGCTGTTCATGGACGTGCACAACATCGAGGGTGGAGTGTCCGCAGAAGACGTCGCCAAGGCCCATCAGGCCGACCTCGACACCCAGACGAAGCACGGCGTGGAGTACAAGCGCTACTGGGTCGACGAGAAGGCGGGGAAGATCTTCTGCCTCGTCGAGGCTCCGGACGCCGAAACCGCCAACACCGTGCACCGTGAGGCTCACGGCCTGGTCGCGGATGACATCTTCGAGGTGTCCGAACACAGC
>JBKJLU010000266.1:0-6816 GCA_046596815.1 Acidimicrobiales bacterium
CGCGTGTGGTCCGCCACGTGGCCGAAGGTCGCGGCGATCGCCCTCTCACTCGGCATCTGGCAGCTCGTGGTCTGGTCGCACTGGAAGCGCGAGGACATCCTCCCCGGCCCCGTCGCCGTCTTCACGACGCTGCGACAGAACATCAGCGACGGCATCGTGTGGGAGGCCGTCGCCACCACCATGCAGCGGGCCGTCGCGGGCTACGCCCTCGCCCTCGTGATCGGCGTCATCGTCGGGGCGCTCGTCGCCCGCGTGCGTGTCGTGCGCGTGGCGGTCGGGTCGCTCATCACCGGACTCCAGACGATGCCGTCGATCGCCTGGTTCCCCCTGGCCATCCTGCTGTTCCAGCTCTCCGAAGGGGCGATCACCTTCGTCGTCGTGCTCGGCGCTGCACCCTCGATCGCCAACGGGCTGATCGGAGGCATCGACCATGTGCCGCCGATTCTCGTGCGAGCCGGTCGCATGCTCGGCGCCAAGGGTCCAACCCTCTTTCGTCACGTCATTCTGCCGGCGGCCATGCCGTCGTGCCTCGCCGGGCTCAAACAGGGGTGGGCCTTCGCTTGGCGCAGCCTCATGGCGGGCGAGCTGCTGGTGCTGCTCGGCGTGCCGTCGATCGGGGCCCGACTCCAGGCGGGACGTGAGTTCTCCGACGCTCCGCTGTTGCTGGCGATGATGATCGTGGTGCTGATCATCGGCATCGTGGTCGACGGGCTCTTCGGATTGGCCGACCACCGACTCCGACGCCGTCGCGGCCTCGTCGATACGGCGACCTGAGCCAGGGACCAGACTCCGAACGTGCACATCTCGGCCAAGGCGGAGTACGCAATGCGGGCCTTGCTCACCCTGGCGGCGCAGGGGGAGGGAGGGGGACAGGGCAAAGCGTTGACCGCCGAACGGCTGGCCTCGGCGCAGGAGCTGCCGGTGAAGTTCCTCGAGAACATCCTCGTCGACCTTCGTCGTGCCGGGCTCGTGCGCAGCCAACGGGGATCCGAGGGCGGGTATCGGCTGGCCCGGCCGGCGGCGGAGATCACGGCCGCCGACGTCCTTCGCATCGTCGACGGTCCGCTCGCCGAGGTGCGGGGCGGCCGCCCGGAGCAGTCGACCTACGAAGGTCCGGCCGAACACCTTCGCGACGTCTGGGTAGCGGCCCGAGCCGCCCTCCGCTCGGTGCTCGAGCACGTCACGCTGGCGGACATCGCTGCCGGTACGTTGCCGCCGGCCATCGCCAAGATGGCGGCCGATCCCGATGCCTGGAGTGTGCGCACCCGGTGAAGGGAACATGACCGGAGACGATGTCCTCGCGGCGGGGGACTTCTCGCCGTGGATGGTGGAGATCCAGCGTGCCCTGCAAGAGGGCGGCGGGATCGATGTTCCCTGCGGGACGTGTACGGCGTGTTGCACATCGTCACAGTTCGTCCACATCGCGCCGGACGAGACGGCGACGCTGACCCGCATTCCCAAGGCGCTGCTATTTTCGGCCCCCGGGCTGCCGCCCGGTCACGTTGTGCTCGGTTACGACGAGCGCGGCCACTGTCCGATGCTGCGGAATGGTCAGTGCTCGATCTACGAAGACCGGCCGAGAACCTGCCGCACCTACGACTGCCGGGTGTTCCCGGCCTCCGGTGTCGACGCGCTGGATGACGGGAAGCCGGACATCGCCCGGCGGGTTGCGCAATGGCAGTTCCGCTTCGCCACCGACGAAGACCGGGTCCGCCAGCAGGCGGTTCGAGCGGCCGCGGACTATCTCGCCGTCCATGCTGACCTCGTCGAGGAGGCCCACCTCCCCGGCACGGCGACCCAGCGCGCGGCCCTCGCCATCGTCCTCCACGAGGCGTTTCTGCACACGGAAGCCTCGACGGGCCGCCTCACGCTTGCGGCTGCAGACCCGGATCGGGAAGACCTGCGCCGCAGGATTCGCCAGTTCTGAACCCGGGGATGGCGTTCTCTCGAGATCCAGTCGCCTACTACTATCGGCTGCAGGCGAGGAGAACGGGGAGGGCTTCGGGTTTGTCGCAGCTCGGACACTTCACGCTCAGCGACATGGTTCGTACGAGCGTGTCGCTTCGACGACTCGGTCATGGCGCGTCCTCGGTCGAGGAGTTCGGCCGTCGCGTCGTGACCTTCCTTCACGACGACCTCGCGACGGATGGAACGGGCGAACCGGAGACCACCCTCGTCCGCTTCTACAAGACCCACGCCTACGAGGGCCTGCCGCCCGATCTGCAGAGCTTCGCCCAGGGACTGCTGGGCGCCGATGTCCCGTCACCGGCGATGAAATGCCTCACGTTGATGGCGACGGTGGGCGACGAGGCCGAGTGGTGCGACCGGCTGGCCTCGCAGGGGCACCGGGCGGTGCCCCTCCCGAGCGAGGAGGGTGTCGCCCGGCTGCCGATGATCGCCCAGCTCATCCGGCAATTCGGGCTCGATGCCAGCACGGTCGTACGGCCCGATCCCGACGTGCTCCTCGAACTGGACGAGAAGACCTACAACGTCTTCCATGTGCCGCAGGCCGCTGGCAGCGCGCACATCCCCGCGCAGGACTTCGTGTCGTCCCACGGGGTTGCCGCGGCCCTCGGTTTCGGAGGGATGCTCCCGAGCGGGGACCTGTTCGCCGTCGTGCTCTTCAGCAAGGTGGCGATCCCCGACGAAACAGCTGAGCTGTTCAAGACCTTGGCCGTCAGCGTGAAGGTGGCGTTGCTCCCGCTGGTCGACGGCCCGCTCTTCAGTTCGGCGACTGAACACGACGAAGCGCTCGATGGTGACCTCGATCTCCCCGACGAGACACGCGTGCGGAAGCTGGCGGTCGAGCAATTGCTCGAGGTCCATGAGCAGATCGTCACCGACCAGGCGGCTCGCCTCGTCGAGGCGTGGGACACCGAACGCCGAAGGGCGGCGCAGCTTCGCGGTCTCGCCACCGCCGCCGGGGTCATCAACTCGAGTCTGTCGCTCGACGACATCCTGGCCAGCGTGACCGAGCAGGCTCGGCTCATCGTCGGCGCGCACCGAGCGGTCACGAGCATGACGATCGACATGAACTGGGCCCTGGCGATCAATGCCGTGTCGCTGAGCGAGAGCTACGCGCCATGGGCGACGCACGACGACGCGCCAGGCGGCAACGGGATCGCCACCATGGTCTGTGAGACGAACCGAGCCGTTCGCCTCGACCACTCCGAGCTGACGTCGCACCCTCGGTGGCGCGGGTTCGGTGTCCACCACAGCGAGCACCCGCCGATGCAGGGGTGGATGGCCGCCCCGCTGGTGGCCAGGGACGGAACGAACCTCGGCCTCATCCAGTTGTCCGACAAGGACGATGGTGGGAACTTCACGGCGGAGGATGAAGCGATCCTCGTACAGCTTGCGCAGCTGGCCTCGATCACCATTGGCAACGCGCAGCTCTACCAGCGCGAGCACGAGATCGCGGCGGAGCTGCAGCGCAGCCTGCTGCCGCAGGATCTCCCGTCGCTTCCCGGGATCGAGGTGGCGGCGAGGTACTACGCCGGGGCTGCGGGTGTCGATATCGGGGGCGACTGGTACGACGTCTTTCCCGTCGCCGACAAGTCTTTTGCTTTGGTGCTCGGTGATGTTGCCGGACGCGGCATCAAGGCCGCTTCGGTGATGGGGCAACTTCGCATGGCGCTGCGGGTCTACGCCCTTCAGGAGCGTTCGCCGTCGGACGTCGTCGCCCGACTCGACCGCTCGGTCCAACAACTCGGGCTGGTGGAGTTCGCAACGTTGGCCTACGCGGTATGGACTCCGGATGAAGGCGGACTCGACCTCGTCCTCGCCGGTCACCCGGCTCCGTTCGTGATCGCGCCGAACGGAGAGATCTCCTATGCGCTCGCCGAACCGTCGGCGCCGCTCGGGGCCGTGCCCGACGCCACCTTCCATGCGACCCACCTCGAGATCGCCCAGGGCTCGACGCTGTTGCTGTACTCGGACGGTCTCGTCGAGGCTCGCGATCTTCCGCTCGACGCCGGCCTCGAACGACTGCGGGCGTCCGTAGCGTCGGCCCCGCACGACCTCGAGGGTCTGTGTGATCACGTGGCCGGGCGAGCGCTGGCGGCGGATGCCGACGACGATGTGACGCTGCTGGCCGTTCGAGGACTGGGCACGTGAGCGACCCGTCATCCGGAAAAGTTGACTTTCGTCTCGAGCTCGAGGGACCCGAGTTCGGCCTCCACCGGCTCGTCGAGGTGTTGGTGCGCCGGGGAGCCATCGAGGTCGGGGGAACGCACGACGACCGTCCCCCGGTTGACCTGGTGGCCAGCGCGAAGCCCGACGTCGTCATCGTCGACCTGCGGGCCCTGGCCGACGGAGTTGCGGCTCTCGGCGAAATCCGGGCGGCGTCCCCGGACTCCACCGTCGTCGCCCTCACCCGCGACGAAGACTTCGCCGACATGCAGTCGACCGACGCTCTGGGCGCAGACGCGTATCTCCATGAAGGCGTCGACGTGGAGCAGCAGGCTCAGGCGGTGATCGAGGCCGTCTTCGCCGACCCTCGAGGGTCAACGGCGGCGTTACCCCCTGACCTCCGCAGTGCCGGCCCGGCGAGAACATTCGCGGCGCAGGCGGTGCGGGCCTGGGGAAGTCCGGAGCTCGAGGACACGGTCAAGCTGCTCGTAACTGAACTCGTGACCAACGCCGTACGCCACGCCGACAGTTCCGTGGAGGTGAAGCTCGCCCTCCTGCCCGACGTGATCCGTGTCGAGGTGCGAGATCAGGACCCGACGTTGCCCACGCCCCGGGAGGCAGAGGCAATGTCCGAATCCGGTCGGGGACTCGCCTTGATCGAGACGTTGGCGACCACCTGGGGCGTCACCCCAATCCGAGATGGCAAGCGGGTGTGGTTCGAGTTGCATCGAAGCGACACCGCGAGCTGATCGGGGAGGCCGTTCAGCGACAGGGGTCGCGAACGATGGTGGCGCTGATCGTCTCGGAGATCTCTCCGAGGGCGGCGAGTTGCTCGGGGGTGAGGGCGTCGACGACGAACTGCCGGACGTCGGCGACGTGCAGGGGCGCGGCGGCTTCGATTGCCGTTCGCCCCTTGGACGTCAGCGTGACGAAGGCACCCCGGCCATCGCTGTCGCATTCCGCACGTTCGATGAGCCCCCGACCGGCCATGCGACGCAGATGGTGCGAGAGCCGGCTCTTCTCCCACGCGACGCCGCGGCCGAGTTCGAACACACGAAGCCGTCCGTCCGGGGCTTCGGACAGGTGCACCAGCACCTCGTAGTCGGCCATCGACAGGCCCGACCCGAATTGCATGCGCTGGCTCAGGTGAGCATTGAGGCGCACCTGCATCTGCACGAACGAGCGCCAGGCCTGCTGTTGGTCGTCCGTCAGCCACGGAGTCTTCTTGCCGGCCACGTCGTCGATCCTACCGGCGGTGGTTGACCAATCATCCGGAATAGGGCCTCCGCTCGACTCGTTGGACGGTCTCGATGACGATCGAGCCGAGGATCGATGTGCGTCGTGCCGACGACCGCTTCAAGACGAAGCTCGGCTGGCTCGATTCGAAGCACTCGTTCTCGTTCAGCCGCCACCACGACGCGTCGAACACCCACCACGGAGTGTTGCTGGTGAACAACGACGACGTGGTAGCCGCCGGCGCGGGTTTCGAGACCCATCCCCACCGAGACATGGAGATCGTCACCTGGGTGCTCCGCGGGTCGCTCGTCCATCAGGACTCCACGGGCCACAACGGCATCATCTATCCGGGATTGGCGCAGAGGATGAGTGCCGGTCGGGGCATCCTCCACTCCGAGAAGAACGACTCGTGGCGGGTCGATGGCGAGTCTCATACCGACCCCGTGCACTTCGTGCAGATGTGGGTCCTTCCGGACACCGAAGGCATCAGCCCGGGGTACGAGCAACACGAGATCGGCGCCGAACGGTTGCAATCGGGGCTCGTCGCCGTCGCTTCGGGCATGGAGCGCCATCGCCATGAAGCCGCCATCCGCATTCAGAACCGCCATGCCGCGCTGCTGGCTGCTCGCCTCGCCCCAGGTGACTCCGTCGACCTGCCTGACGCACCCTACCTCCACCTCTTCGTGCCCAAGGGTGTGGTCGACCTCGAGGGCGCAGGCACCTTGGCCGAGGGCGACGCGGTCAGGTTCACGGCCACAGGTGGGCAACGGGTGACGGCGGTCGAGCCCGCCGAGATCCTGGTGTGGGAGATGCACGCAGGAATGGCCGCCTGAGCGACGAGCTGAAGCTCAGGACAGCACGGGCGGGAACAGCACATTCGGATTGAGGATGCCGGCCGGATCGAGGGCGGCCTTGATGCGACGGAACGTCGCAATCTCGGCCGGGGATCGCGCAAGATGCAGGAAGCGGGCCTTGGCGGTGCCGATGCCGTGCTCGGCGCTGATGCTGCCTCCGAACTCGGAGACGAGATGAAGGACGATTTCGTCGACACGGTCGGGGTCGGCGTTCGCTTCGCCGGGAGCGATCACGTTCACGTGGATGTTGCCGTCACCGAGGTGTCCGAACAGATACGTCTTGGCTCGCGGATGCGCCTCGGTGACCGCATCGCCGATCACTCGGCAGAACTCGGCCAGTGCACCGAGTGGCAGGGTCACGTCGAGTTTGTGCGGCACTCCCACGGAGCTGATCGCCTCGGTGTGGGCTTCGCGATAGCGCCAGAGCTCTCGTCGGCGGCCCACGGTGGTGGCCACGGCGGTCGCGCGGATGCGGTCGCCGACCCCGTCGAGTGCATCGAGGAGCAGGTCGGTCGGATCGGTTCGGGCGGCACACTCGAGCAGGAGGTAGGCGGGATGGCTCTTCGGAAACGGAGGGGCCAATCCGAGGTGCGCG
>JBKJLU010000449.1:0-4676 GCA_046596815.1 Acidimicrobiales bacterium
GATCCGGCTGATGTCGACGGCGGCATTGCCTATGCGCTCTATGGCTCCGATCACCTGGAGCACCGAAGCCATGGCATCCGCGTCGCGAGGGGAGCGGGCCGCGACCACACAAATGGCCCGCATGTCGTGGACCAAGCCGGAGAGGTCCTCCTCGAGGCCTATGACCTCCTCGGCCATGTCGTGGTCGCCGAAGTAGAGGGAGGCATAGGCGAGGTCGACCATCAGTTCGGAGGCGTCTTTGGCCGCCGCCAGCATGGCCTTGAGGTTTCGGGGTCGGTCGTCCATAACCTGAGTCAGTTCCAGCGTACCTAGGAAATTCCGAGTAGCACGATGGCGAGGATCAGGGTGAAGGCGCCGATGAAGTCGACCGACGAGCTGACGACGGGAATGCCGTAGGTGTCGGGATCGACGCCGCCGCGCACAGCGAGGATCGTTCCGTAGTAGCCGAGGGCGACGACGAAGAGCATGGCCACCATCCCGCCGAACATCGAGGCCGCCATCATCTGCGCCAGACCGGGGCTGGCCTGGCCCAGGGCGCGGCCGACGAAGTGGGCGCCGGCGCCGTTGAAGGCGAACACGGGAATGGCGAGGAAGTAGGCGTAGAGCATGTCGCCGCGCGCCTGGACGCCTGGCACCGGTTGGGGAATGACCACGCCGAGGTGGATCTTGCTCGACAGACGTCCGGTGAGGATGCCGCCGAGGGCTCCGGAGCTGCTGAGCTGCGCCGGCACGAGCACGAGCAGCGCCGGGAAGGCGGAGAACGATCCGAAGCGCTTCTCGAGGAGGATGCCCGCCATGGCACTCACCCCTCCGGCGACGGCCAGGATCGGCAGCGACTCGCGCAGGATGCGGGGCAGTTGGTCGAGACGGGACCGCAGTCCCCAGACGGTGGCGGCGAGGCAGGCCACGATCAGCACCGTGCCGAGCGACGTGGTGAAGATGGCGAAGCCGAGAAGAAAGGTGCCCACGTAGAGGGCCGGCAGGGTCAACACGTCGCCAAGGGTCGAGACGAGAGGCGCGGTCACGTTGTCGAGATCCCATCCGTACCGCACCGCCCCTGCCGCGAGACCGAGGGTCGCGGCCATGACGACGACCGATCCGAGCGCGCCCCCCACGATCGACACGACGGCCAGTTCGACGAAGGGGATGGTGTCGGCAAGACCCAGTCCGACGGCGATGAGCTTGGCCGTGATCGCCAGAACGACGGACATGCCGAGGGTGAGGATCGAGGCGGCCAGCACGTTCTGGCCGAGGACGGTGTCGCGCCGCGTTGAGAGCCGGAACGTTCCCGAGTGGATCGTCGTGCTGATGCGATTGCCGAACGAGCCGAAGATGTTGCCCCGCAACCCGATGGCCGCCGGGACGAGTACGAGCAACCCGGGGTAGCGGTCGAAGGTTCCGGTGATCGATCCGAGAAAGGCGCCGGCGACGAGGCTGGTGGTGCTGTTCAGACCGAGCGCGACGAGGCTCTGCCGGACGCCAGCGGCGTCCGGACCGAGGATCGCACGCAGGCGCGCGCCGGGGCGGAGAAAAAGTCGCAAGAGGTTCGGGGAGGCGTTGGAGGCACCGTCCCGGAGGCTACCGTGCCCCGATGGCTCGCCCCCTCGACGACCTGATCGACGCCTTCGTCGCCGAGGAGGTCGAGGAGAGTCCCACCACCGCCACCCGCCTCGGCATCGACGGCCACGATGATCGCCTGGGCGAGTTCACGGCCGACGACTTCGCCCGCCGAGCGACCAACGAGGACGGATGGCTCGAGCGCTTCGGCGCCCTCGACGACGGCGACCTGAGCCTTGACGAGCGCATCGACCGCGACCTCGTCCGTTCCACCCTTCGGGGCCGCCAGATCATGCGGGACTGGGCCGTTTGGAAGCGCGACCCCGCCACCTACCTCGGCCCCTGCCTGTCGGGCGTGTTCAGTCTCTTCCTGAACCGGGTGCACCCCGAACCCGAGTTGGCGGCCTTCGCAGCGGCGCGGTTGCGAGCGGTACCGGCGGTGCTCGACGCCGCGCGTGCCAACCTCGACCCCGAGCTGGCCAGCCCGTTGTTCCTCGATCGGGCGAAGGGCACGTGTCGCGCCGGCATCACCTATGCCCGCACCCTCGTCCCGGCGGAGGTGGCCGACGACGGACTTCGGGCTGACCTGGCCGAGGCGGGCGCAATCGCGGCGGGCGCGCTCGAGGGGTTCCTCGTCCACCTCGAGGAACTCGGCGACGTCGCGCAGGGCGGATGGGCCATCGGCGACGAGCTCTACAGCGCGCTGCTGACCGACAAGGAACTGCTGGGCTACGGGGCCGTCGCCATGCGCGATCGGGGCCAGGCGGCCTACGACGACCTCAGCGCGGAGATGTCCGAACTCGCGGCACGCATCGACGGATCCGGGGATTGGCAGGCCCTGGTCCAGAAGCTCAACCAGGACCATCCGTCGTCCCCCGAAGCCATGCGCGAGGCCTATGAGGAGTGGACGGAGAAGGCCAGACGATTCCTCCTCGAGACCGGCATCGTCACCATGCCCACCGGCGAGGAGTGCCGCGTGCTGCCGTCGCCACCCTTCCAGCGCCCGGTTCTCGCCGTGGCGTCGTACAGCGCGCCGCCGGCCTTCCGCCCGTCGCTCACCGGCACGTTCTTCGTCCCGTTCCCGCCGGATGGCACGCCCGACGTCGAGGTGCAGAAGCGGCTCGAGACCAACAGCCACCACTCCATCCCGGCGGTATCGGTGCACGAGGCCTACCCGGGCCACCACTGGCACCTCGTCACCGTGCAGCAGCACCCCCGTCCGATCCGCAAGGTGCTCGGCACGTCGTACTTCACCGAGGGCTGGGGCCTCTACGCCGAGAAGCTCATGCGCGAGCAGGGCTTCTTCACCGATCCCCGCCACGAGTTGTGCCAGCTCGACGCCCGCATCTTCCGGGCCGCCCGCATCGTGGTCGACACCTCGCTGCACACGGGGGACATGAGCTTCGAGGAAGCGGTGACGTTCATGTCGACCAAGGCGTCACTGTCCGAACCGACCGCACGCGCCGAGGTCGGGCGGTACTGCTCATGGCCCACACAGGCCGCGTCGTACCTCACCGGCGCCCTCGAGATCGACCGCATCCGCGACCGCTACTTCGCCGCCGATCGCGGCTCGCTCCGCGCCTTCAACGACACCATCGCCGGCTCCGGCATGCTCCCCATCGCCCTCGCCGAGCAAGCGGTCATGAGCGCCTGAAGGTCAGGCCGGCAGCTCCACCGATCCGAACGCTCAGTCCTTGAGTTCGAAGATGATCGCGACGATCTCGCGGTCGCCGACGTTCTCCACCGAGTGTGTCCATGGTTCATGCTCCATGGCCATCCCGTCGGGGATGTCCAGCTCCATCGCTTCTCCGTCGACGCGAATCACTGCCTTGCTGCCCTTGATGAAGTACACGAACTCATTCGGATGAGAATGCTCGTTGTCCCGGGCGCCCGGGGGAAGCCGCATCTCGATCATCCGCGCCCGCGGGCCGTCCTGTAGCAACTTGTAGTGCTCCGCGGCTGCATCGATGGGGTCGATGTAAGCGGTCATCGTCACACTCCTCGTTTGTCGAAAGTGAGCGCGCGAACGTTTGCGGCCCAATTGAGTGGCCATGTGGAGCACCGCCACACGTCAAGCGTCCGCTTCGCTCTTCGCTTTGTCCATAGCCCGCTTGGCTTAGTCAGATCCGCCCGCCAACGGGCTCAGCCACGCCAGGCCTCCCGGTGCACGAGGTCTTCGAGGGGGATCCGGGGCGCCCGTGGGCGATTCGGGTCGAGCGCCGCGGGATGACCGAGGGTGATGCCCATCAGTCCTTCCATGTCGTCGGGAAGCTCGAGGGCCGACCGCAGTTGGTCCTGATGGTGGAACGTGACCGGACAGGTGGCCAGGTTGAGGTCATGGGCCGCCAGCATGAGGTTCTGGGCCATCCGCCCGAGGTCGAAGAGGCGGCCCCCGTCGACGGGGGCCACCAGGACCAGGATCACCGGCGCCGTGTGGATCCAGGCCGTGAAGTCCCCCGACTCGGCCAACGCCTTTCGTCGGTCTTCGTCGGTCACGACGACGATTCGGGTGACCTGCGCGTTCTTGGCGCTGCCCGCCATCCGCCCGGCCCGCAACACCCGATTGAGCGCTTCCGAACCGACGGCGTCGGGCAGGTACTGGCGGGTGTCTCGCTTGGTGATGATGGCCTGGTACGCGTCCATACGGCAGTCTGTCGCACCGGGATGTACACCACTCGATGAAGCCGCTCGACCTCGTTACCTTCGCCGTCCTTGCGTTCTTCGGGTCCCGCCTGTTCGTTTCGTTCCGCCGATCACTGGCAGGGGCGGCGAGGGCCCACACGATGGAACTCGTTCGCGGCCTGCGTTGGCGACATTTCCTCCCGGTGCCGGTCGTGCTCGCCGCCGTCGTCGGCGCCTCCATCGGACTGACGTCGATCCCGCCCCTCGATTTCGGCTGGTGGACGGCCATCGGCGGACAGGGCAACCCGGCATTCGGCGTCACCGATCGCACCGTCGGCACCCCGCTCGAACTCCTCATCCCCATCGTCTTCGTGGTCTTGCTCATTCCGGCCATGCCACTGCTCGTCGAGCGCGAGGAATTCGCCTTCCGCCTCGACGCCGAGCAGTGGTCGACCCCGAAGCGGATCCGGAAGGCGATCACCTTCGGCCTCGTGCAC
>JBKJLU010000026.1:0-8284 GCA_046596815.1 Acidimicrobiales bacterium
GCCGACGACGTACGGGTAGCCCAGCACGCGGGCGGCGTCGCGCACGGCGGCCCGAGCCTTGATCGTCGAGAACGTGACGATCTGGGCGACGTGATCGCGGCCGTAGCGCTCGGCCGCGTACTTGATCATCTCGCCGCGGTAGCGCTCGTCGAAGTCCATATCGATGTCGGGCATCGACTTGCGACCCGGGTTCAAGAAGCGCTCGAAGAGCAGGTCGTAGCGGATCGGATCCATGTCGACGATGCGGAGGCAGTAGGCGACGCAACACCCGGCGGCCGAACCACGGCCGGGACCGACACGGATACCGCGATCCTTGGCGTACTTGATGAGGTCCCAGACGACGAGGAAGTAGGCGCTGAAGCCCATGTCGCCGATCACACCGAGTTCGAAGTCGAGGCGCTCGATGACCTCGGCCGACAGCACGTCGCCATACCGAGCGCGTGCCCCTTCATACGTCAGGTGACGGAGGTAGGCCGACTGGGAATCGAAGCCCTCGGGGAGCGGGAAATTGGGAAGCTGCGGCTTGCCGAACTCGATCTCGACCTTGGCCCGCTCGGCGATCCAAAGCGTGTTGTCGCAGGCCGACTCCCAATGGGAGAACAGCGCCCGCATCTCCGCCGCCGACTTGAGGTAGTGCTGATCGGAATCGAACTTGAAGCGGTTCGGATCGTCGATGCTCGATCCGGTTTGCACGCACAGCAGGGCGTCGTGGGCGACGGAGTCCTCCCGGTGGGTGTAGTGGCTGTCGTTGGTGGCGAGGAGCGGCGCCTTGATCTTCTTGGCGATCTCGATGAGCGCCGGGTTCGTGCGCCGTTGCTCGGGCAGGCCGTGGTCTTGCAGCTCGACGAAGAGGTTGTCGCGCCCGAAGATGTCCTGCAGGCGCGCCGCCAGCATCGCCGCCTTCTCCGGCTGCTCGTTGAGCAGCGCCTGAAGCACGACGCCGCCGAGGCACCCGGTGGTGGCGATGACTCCGTCGTGGTGCTGCTCGAGCAGCTCCCAGTCGATCCTCGGTTTGTAGAAGTAGCCCTCGAGATAGGCGCGCGACGAGAGTTGCAGCAGGTTCTTGTAGCCCTGGTTCGACTCGGCCAGCAGGGTCAGGTGGTAATACAGCTTCTCGCCCCGCTCACCCTCGCCTCCCCCATCGTCGATGCGACCGCGACGCACCGGACGCTCGGTGCGGCTCTCGGCCGCCATGTAGGCCTCGATGCCGATGACCGGATTGATGCCCTGGTCGTTGCACGCTTTGTAGAAGTCGAGGACGCCGTACATGTTGCCGTGGTCGGTGATGCCGATCGCCGGCTGCCCATCGGCCACCGCGGCGGCGACGACATCGGAGATCCGGGCGGCTCCGTCGAGCATCGAGAACTCGGTGTGGAGATGCAGATGCGTGAACGAATCCCCCACTTCCGGCCTTTCGTGACGCCCACCGATCCAGTTGTCCACAGCCTGTGGAGAACTACACCAATGTGATTCGAGAGCCCACCGTATCGCGGGTCAGGAGGCGTCGCCCTCGGAAGGTTCGCGTTCCTTTCGGCGGACGAGGTAGCCGGCAGCGGAGAGCACCAGTACCAGCAGGCCGAGCACGCCGATCTCGGTCATCGACGCTTGGAAGGCGCGGTCGTCGAGGCCGGATTCGTTCTTGGCCCGGAGTGCGATCACCACGATCTCCTTGATGGAGGCGATGATCCCGACGATCAGGAACGGTTCGGCCACCAACTTGCGCTCGATCATCGTCGCCCGCACCCCGGCCAGCAGTTCGAGGACGATGAACACGAGCAGCAGCCCGTCGAGGGCCGAGGTCACGGCCTCTTCGGCGCCACTCTTGAGATCGGTGAAGAGGTGATAGGTGACCGTCCCCAGCACGATGACGGCGGCGACGACGAGGAGTCCGCCGGCGGCGGCGTAGACGAGGTTCTCAGCCGTGCCCAAGACGCGATCGATCGGGCCGACACCCGGTTGCTCATGGTCGTCGTCACGGCTCACGATCGGGACGCTACCCACGCCCGAGCTCGCCGCAACCGGGTCGGCAGGACGCGGTCGGTACGCTGCGGGCCGTGAACGAGGGCGGGTTGGTGGTGGTCGTCGGTGAAGCGGCCGAGTGGGGTGAACACCTCACCGTTGCGGGCTACGACGTAGAGGTGGTCGACCACCTCGACGACGTCGACGCGGAACACGACCCCGTCGCCGTCCTCGTGTCGGGACCACTCCGCCACGTCGGACTCCGCGAGCTCGGTCCGCCCGTGATCGTGGTGGTGGACGACGAGGCCGGTCTCGCCGCCGCCGTCAGCCGGGGCGCCCACGACGTCGTGCGGGCTCCCGTGATTCCGGCCGAACTGCTCATCCGGGTGCAGTCGGCGGCTACGGCGACGCGTCTTCGGACCGAGGTGCGCGAGATGGCCCGTACCGATCCGCTCACCGGACTGTCGAATCGACGATTCCTCGACGATCACCTGGCGAAGGCCTGCAGTCTCGCCCGCCGGCTGGGCAAACCGCTGAGCCTGTTGATGATCGACATCGACCGGACGCGGCGCGTCAACGAGACGTTCGGGCGGGCCGCCGGCGATCTGGTCCTGGCCGAGGTGGCCAAGCGGGTGATGCGGGGGTTGCGGGGCGAGGACGTCGCCGGACGGTGGAGTGGCGAAGAGTTCGTGGTCCTCCTCCCCCACACGCCGGTCGAGGGCGCCTGGCGTCTCGCCGACCGCATCCGGGCCTCGGTCTGCGACGAACCCATCGCCCTCGGCCTCGAGGGTCACGACGACGTGGTCGTCACCGTCTCCATCGGCTGCGCCGAGGGCTTCGGCGACAACCTCGACGAGCACCTCCTCCGCACCCAATCCGCCCTCGACGGGGCCAAAGCCGCCGGCCGCAACAAAGTCATCGCCGGCTGAGTGAGACTAGAGATACGTGCTGCCGGCGGGCAGGCTGCGCTGGCGAAGCTCGTCGAGTTGTTGGCGGGCTTCCATCTGCTGAGCGAAGAGGGTCGCCTGGATGCCGTGGAAGAGGCCTTCGAGCCACCCGACGAGTTGGGCCTGGGCGACCCGCAACTCGGCTTCGCTGGGCACGCCGTCGGTGCCCAGCAACGGTCCGACCAGACGGGCGAGTTCGTCCTGGAGGTCGGGCGAAACGCTGGCGCTGAGTTCCTGGATCGACGTGCCATAGATCTCGGCCAGGCGGGCCCGTCCCGGCTCGTCGAGGGGACCGCGCCGTACCTCTTCGAGCAGCTGCTTGATCATCGACCCGATGCGCATGACCTTGGCCGGATGCTGCACCGACTCGGTCGCCTCGGGGACGTCGGCGGCCGTTTTCGGGGCGACGACAGATTCGGGGCTGAGCACGTCGGGATCAGACATCACGCGGATCCTACGGCGAGCAGTGGCACCAGCATTTCGTCGGGAGTGAGCGAGCCGTGCCGGCATCGCAGGGCCAGCGAGCCCGTGTCCGACGGCTCGACGAAGGCGATCGATGCGCGAGCGACGAGGGCGACATCGCCGAGGCGAGCCTGGATCAACGGCGTCAGCGAGCCGCCGAACCATCCCGCCTCGACCAGGTCGTGGCGAGTCGCGACCAGCGCGACATCGCTGGCGCCGTAGAGGTCCTGGGCGCGCGCCAACAGCGACTCGGCACGGCCTTCGCGAGCGTGCAGCCACGTGAAGCGACCTTCGCCCGAGACGAGCGCGGTCTCGGCCAGCAGACGCTCGTCGAGCACGAGGACGTCGTCGCCGACCTCGACCTGTCCATGATCGGCCGTGACCACGAGCACCGCACCTGGGGGCAGCACCGCCTGCACGTCGGCGACGATGCGATCGGCAGCCGACAACTCGGCGTCGTAGTGGGCCCCAAAACCGCGGGCATGGGCGATTTTGTCGACCCCGTCGTAATAGGCGTAGATGAACTCCTCACCTGCAGCCAGCAGCCGATCGACCTCGACGGCGATGCTCGATGGTGCATGCCATCCATGGAGGTGGTCGATGCCGAGGGCCATCGTGAAGCCCGTGTCGCCGAACTCGGCCCTGGTGACCACGGGTGTCGGGCGTCCGCCGAATGCCGCCAACGGCTGGAAGACGGACGGAGGCAACGACTCCCGCGCGTCACCGTCCGCCGTGCGCCAGCGCAGCACGTTCAGCACTCGATCGCCGGGCACACGCATGCGGTACCCGACCACCCCGTGGTCGGCCGGCGCCATGCCGAGCACGATCGAACACAGCGCGGTCGCCGTCGTCGTCGGCGCCACCGACGTGATCGGACCGCCGGCCATCGCCGTCAGGGTGGGGGCGACCCGGGGTCGCGCTTGCAATTGGTTCCAGCCGACTCCGTCGAGGACGAGTAGCACGACCTGCGTGGCCGTCCGCACCGGCTCGGGCAGCCAATCGGCGGTGCGCTCGTCGCTGAGCAGCGCAGGGACGACGTCGGCGATACAGCCCTGCCCGAAGGCGGGCGCAAGGAGCCCTGGAGCCTCCACTCGCCGTGCGGAGGCGGTCAGCCGGTTTGCCCGGCGCTGGCCCGCAGCGCCGCTACCAACTGGGTGATGTCGCCGCTCTTGAGCAGCAGGGCGACGCCGAGCCGATCCATCTCGTGGCGCACGAAGTCACCGGCGGTCGCCGTGTATGCAACAACGCCGATCTCCGGCATCTCCTGACGCATCAGGTCGATGGCCTCGATACCCATCATCCGGGGCATCAACAGATCCATCACCACGGCATCGGGACGGGTTTCACGGCACCGCTCGAGCGCTTGGATGCCGTCGCCGGCTTCACCGACGACCTCGACCCCATCGATGCCCTGGAGTTGCAGCCGTAGGAGCAGGCGGACATCGGGCTCGTCGTCGGCGACAACGATGCGCAGGAGGTCGTTCATGTGGTGGGCAGTTCGATGCGCACGGACAAGCCGCCTTCGGGCGGGCAGGAGATGGTCAACGAGCCGCCCGCCTGCTCGGCCAGCGCAGCGGCCACGGTCAGGCCCACGCCCATCCCGCTCGACCGCATGACCGCCCTCTCACCGCGGAAGAAGGGCTCGGTGAGGATGCCGGGCTCGGGTACGACGTCGCCTCCATTGGCAACCACGACCGTTACCCGATCGCCGGTCGACGTGATGCTCACCGAGCGGGGGTCGTCGCCGTACTTGGCGGCGTTGTCGAGCACGTGCACGAATATCTTGAACAGCGAACCGTCCGGCGCCGAGGCCGTGGCGGATCGGTCGCCGTCAACGTGCAACGGGTGAGGAGATCCGAGATCGGTCCACACGACCTCGACCGTTTCGATGACACCCAACGGGACCGACGGCCCGGTTGGCAACGCCGTCGTGTAGCCCGCAGCGATGAGCAGATCGTCGAGGAGGTGCTCGGCCTGGGCCGCCAAACGACGAAGCGCCGGCGTGATCTGCTCACGGATCTCGGCTTCGGTGGCTGCGGGCAGCGCTTCGGCCAGACCCCGGAAGGTCGTGATGGGGGTACGGAGGGCGTGCGGGATCACATTCAAGACCCGCCTACGCAGGGCTTCCACCTCCGCCAGACGGCGATCGAGATCTGACGTCTCCACAGCCTCCGGCACGGCTGCGAAGGTTACTCGGGCCTACCATGTTCGTCGTGAAGGTATCGACCCGGGGTGACTACGCCAGCCGGGCGCTCCTGTCGCTGGCGTTGCACGTCAACGGCTCGACGACCACCCCGACCTCGGTCCGCGATATCGCCGAACGCACCGGACTCCCCCAGCCCTACCTCGAGCAGATCCTCCTGGCGTTGAAAGGCGCCGGCCTCGTGCGCTCGAAACGCGGCGTCGGAGGCGGCTACGTCCTCGCCCGCGACCCCGAGGAGATCACGCTCGGGCAGATCGTCAGCGCCGTCGACGGACCCATCGTCGCCGGCGACTTCGGCGAGCCCCACCAGAACGGGGCCTGCGACCATGAAGGCCAGTGCATCCTGCTGGCGGTGTGGGCCGACCTCTCGGTGCACATGCGGGCCCACCTCGACTCCTTCACCCTTGCGGACATGGTCACCAGTGCCAAGGACACGACCACCCCGGTCGCGCCGCTTCATTAATTCGGTTCGCTTCGCAGAAGCGTGCTTCGCTCACGTGCCGACTGCTCGCTGGCGCTCCCGACGCCGGCCTCCGCTTTGGTCGCTGGCGCTTTCCGTCACGAACGGGTGCTCCAGCCACCATCCGTGACGGAAAGCGGGCTTGGTTGTCAGTTGGGGCGGGTTTGGGGGGTGTTGGCCTGGCTGGTCTCTTCGGGGCGGAGGCCGGTGACGGTTCCCGGTGTCGGGGTCGAGGCGTCGGGCCCCACGTCGATCAGGCGCACCTCGGGCCGGGAGGCGAGCGCTCGCAGCGCCTCGGCCGAGCCCACGACCACGGCGCCGTAGACGACGTCGGAGACCTTCGCCGGAGCCGCCAGCAGCGCCGTGAGTCGGGCGATGTCGGCCTGGTACTGCGTTTTGAACTCGGGGTCTTCGACCGTCGGCAACAAGGCGACGAGCGCCTCGCGCTCCTCCTCGGCCTCCTCCCGCTGACGCTTCACGAGGTCCTCCAGTTTCTCGTCGCTGTCGGCCTCGACCGGACGGCCGCCCGGGACGGCGACGAGCAGGTGCACCACCTCGAAGGCCTCGAGAGCGGCACCGGCGACCTCCGGCGTCTGGTACGCCCCGAACGAGACGACGGCGACGCGCCGGCCCTTGGCCGATTGCAGGGCCGGCGTCCGTCGCTGCACGTAGGCGGCGACGGCCGTTCCCGCCAGCGGGCCGATACCGCCCTGGGGAGTCAGGTCGCCGGCGATGGTCGACGGATCACGCTCGTCGGCTTCGGCGTTGTTCCGGTCGTCGAGGCGGCCGGCGACCGACGCGATGCCCCCCGCCAGCGTCAACGTCACCACCGCCGCCAGGACGCGCAGCACGAGCCGGGTCAACTGCTCGTCGGTGGGACCCTCGGACGTTGCGTCAGGCGAGGACACGGCGCATGGCCTGCAGGTCGTGCGGGAGCTCCGAGGTGAAGGACACGACCTCGCCGGTCGCCGGGTGCTCGAATGCCAACCGCTCGGCGTGCAAGAACGGGCGGCCGAGATCGAGGGCCGGACGCAGCCCGCCATAGCGGCTGTCACCGACCACGGGATGTCCGATGGCCGCGAGGTGCACGCGAATCTGGTGCGTCCTCCCCGTCTCGAGCTTGCAGGCGAGTTCGGTCGTCGGCACCGGATCGCTGTAGCGGGACAGGACCTCGTACCGGGTGCGCGCCTCTCGACCGGCGTTGGCCACGGCCATGCGGGTCGGGTCGCCCTCACTCCGTCCGATCGGCGCGTCGACCTCGCCGGCGTTGGCTTCGACGTGGTGAAGGACGAGGGCTCGGTAGTGGCGTTGCACCTCTCGGGCCGAGAGCTGAGCGACCAGACCGTGATACGCGCGGACGGTCCTCGCCACGACGAGGAGGCCCGAGGTGCCGGCATCGAGGCGGTGCACGATGCCGGGCCGGTCGGCCTCCCCGGCCCCGGCGCGCGGGAGGTCGGCCAACTCGGGGAAGTGCGCGAGCAGACCCTGGACCATGGTGCCGGTGCCATGGCCGGCCCCCGGGTGCACGACCAGACCCGCCGGCTTGTCGACGACGATGACCTCATCGTCGACATAGACGAGGGGGATGTCGACGTCGGCTTCACCGACCAGTTCGGCCACGATGGGGCGGTCGGGGACGTCGACGTCGATGACTTCTCCCTCGCGCACCTTTCGGCTGCGGGTCTGGACGGGAACACCGCCGATGCGGACCGCACCGGAGTCGACGAGGTCGGCGATCTCGGCGCGGGGCAACTCGGTGAGCATCGCCACGACTCGATCGATGCGTTCGCCGGCGAGCGACGCCGGCACGACCTCCCTCACGACTTCGTTTCCGGTTCACGGAACGACGCCATGATGAGCAACAGCGATCCGATCGAGAGCGCGATGTCGGCCACGTTGAAGACCGGCCACCACTGCACATCGATGAAATCGATGACGGCGCCATCGTGCGCTCGAAACAGCCGATCGGCCAGGTTGCCGGCGGCCCCGCCGACCACCAGAGCGAGGGCTACGGCGATGACCGGGCGCGTCGCCCGGCACGCCCACCAGGCGAGCCCGATCACCAGGGGGACAGCGACGACGGTGATGAGACCGGTGAGTCCGGCGCCCCGACCGAACGCTGCGCCCGAGTTGAACGACAGGTTGAACTGCAACGTCCACACGACGGGCACGATCCGGTCACCGAGGCGGTCGACTGCCCACGTCTTCGTGAGCTGATCGAGAACAACGACGACGACAGCGACGGAGGCGACC